>JAURCW010000109.1 GCA_030828265.1 Burkholderiales bacterium
TCCATTCTTCAGGCCGCGTCAGAGATCAGCCGCCGTACCGCGCGCAACCAACTCACCAAGCAGCCCATGATCCAGCCTTTAGACCTTAGCCCCTGGCTTACCGCCCATCTTTCTGGACTACCACACGAGGTCTTTGGTGCCGCCTTCCTGGACAGCCGACACAGGCTACTTGGCATTGAGAATCTCTTTAGGGGAAGCTTGACGCAGACCAGCGTCTATCCAAGAGAAATTGTGGCCAGGGCCTTGCAACTGAACGCTGCCAAGGTGGTGGTCTTTCATAACCATCCATCAGGGGTGGCAGAGCCAAGCTATGCAGATCAACAACTTACCGCGCGCCTACGGGGGCTTTTGGCGCAACTGGACCTTGTTCTGTGGGACCACCTATTGGTGGCCGGAGACAGGGTCCTTTCAATTGGCCATCAAGTTTGACGAAGGGACTTGAAAAACATATAGTTAAGAGCTTTTCTAGTGGCCAGTGAACTTAATGTTCACTCACCCCACGAGTAGTTTTTATTTACTTACCAGGAATTCGTTATGGCTCGCGTCTGCCAAGTTACAGGCAAAAAACCCATGGTGGGGAACAACGTATCCCACGCTAACAACAAAACAAAGCGTAGGTTTTTACCCAACCTTCACTACCGTCGCTTCTGGGTCGAGAGTGAGGGACGTTGGGTTCGGCTTCGCGTGTCCAATGCGGCGGTGCGAACAATTACGAAAAACGGAATTGAGTCAGTACTCGCTGACCTTCGGGCCCGCGGCGAAGTATAGTTCGCCCGCCCCTTTGCACCCTTAGGAGAATCACATGGCCAAGTCCGGTCGAGAAAAAATCAAGCTTGAGTCCACCGAAGGCACAGGCCATTTCTACACAACCACTAAAAACAAAAAGACCATGCCCGAGAAAATGGAGATCAAAAAGTTTGATCCCGTGGCCCGCAAGCACGTGATTTACAAAGAAGCCAAAATCAAATAACCCGTTCAAGAATTAGCCGGGGTCACCTACGATTCCGAGCATGTTAAGTTCTAAGCTTCGCCTCAACCCTTGAAGCGTAGGAAAACCCCCGGCCACAAGCTGGGGGTTTTGTTTTTGAGGCCTGGAATTGACATCGACAGTTAAGTTACCCACACTAAGCAAAGGGGTTTGTCTGTTGATTGCCTCTGGAATTCATTTGAAGTGGTGCAAGGGAGTTATTTAACTAGGAGATTCACCAATGAGTATTTCTCGACGAACTTTTTTATTTCAATCAGCAGCAGTCGGCTCTTCCGTTGCCCTGCTCAGCCTTTCAAATGCCCAAGCCGCAGCGCCCATGGTTTCTGAATCAGACCCCCAGGCAAAGGCAGTTAACTACGTCGCTGATGCCAAGAAATCGACCAAGGCGAAACCAGGGCAGGCTTGCTCAAACTGCGCCCTTTATCAGGGTGGCTCTGCGAAGGCCGGTGGATGCGCCATATTCCCGGGCAAGCAAGTTGCAGGTTCCGGTTGGTGTTCGGCCTGGGCAAAGAAGCCTGCGTAACGGCCTTTCGCTTTAGACCAGCTTTTTAGTTCACAAGAACTCAAACCCCTTACAACTCCCGCTAGGAGTTGCGAGGGGACACCCGCCTTTAACCAAGTCGACCAATCGCGCAACTAACAAACGACTTCGCGTTTGTTAGTCCAGCTTCAAGTCCGGATACACTTCCCCTTAGCGGATAACCCATGGTCTTTAACTTTAAGACCACAGTCTCACGTAGGCGCTCGGGTGCGCGAACTGAGATAGACTGAATTTCACGGTTGATAGAAATGTCAGTTACACCCTCAATGGCACGTAAACCTTTGACGATGGAGTTCTCACAGCCACCGCATTTAATATTTTCCACCTCAAGATAAATTGTGCTTAATTCGGTCATGATGCGTCCTTTCTTTTCCTCTTTTATTTTATGCCTTGGGCTCTTCGCTTGGGGCAATGCCAATGCCTTTCGACTGCCCACTCATAGCCCTGTTCCCGGAGGGGTTGCAATCGTAGAGCTTGGTGAGTCCACAAATTGGCTGAGCCAGCCTCAGGCACTCTTTCAAAACAAACGGGTCCTTACTGTTCTGCATGAAAATCAGTGGAAAGCAGTCGTTGGCATTCCACTTGAGCAACCTTTAGGCAAGGCCACGCTCTCCATCCGCAACCCTCAGCAGTACAGGCTGCATGCGAGTTCAACGAATGCTTCAGAGCCGAAGCTTGGCCAAGGACAGTTTGAGAAGGCTTTTGAGGTGGGAAGTAAAGAGTACGCCGCCCAATACCTAACGGTAGCCCCAAAGCATGTTGAGCTCTCGGAGGCCAACTTAAAACGGGTGAGAAAAGAACAGCCAGTCATTCGAGCCGCATTCGATGCTTTTAGCGTAACGACTCCATTAACTTTCGAAATGATCACGCCCGTGGTCGGACCGAAGTCGAGCTCTTTCGGGCTGCGACGCTTCTTTAATAATCAGCCTCGACGTCCTCACTCGGGGATGGATATTGCGGCCCCAACGGGAACACCTGTTGTTGCACCCGCGCCGGGCAAAGTCATTGAAACAGGCGATTACTTTTTTAACGGTAAGACCATCTTCATCGACCACGGCCAAGGCTTAATCACGATGTTCTGCCACCTGGACAGCATTGAGGTGATGAAAGGGCAAATGGTCTCACCCGGCCAGCGTGTTGCAACAGTTGGGGCAACCGGTAGGGTCACAGGCCCACACCTTCACTGGAGCATCGCCCTAAACGGCGCGCTGGTCGACCCAGCACTCTTCCTAGCGAAAAACTAAGATACTTAAATTCTCTTAAAGATTGTGGCAGGGCAAGTAAATTGCGACTCGGTTGAGGCGGTTTCGGGACTGCCGTCTTGGCACTTATAAATACAGGTGCGCATATTATTACGAACGCTTTGTTCGCTGATATGACACGTGACCTCCATGTTCTTCTTGGGCTGATTCACCGTCTTGTGAACATTTGAGGCGGTATCACACCCCGCAAGAAAAACAACAAGTGCGACTGGGGCAAGGAAACTTTTCATGCTTGTAGGACCCAGTCCTAACCAATAAGTTCCCCTTCATTAACTGCCCAACCCTTTGGAGGCCACATGCTTCAACGCGCAAGGGGCTTACTGTCGAGAGAGTCTTACAGAGCCACCTGTCCCTACAAGACGAACCTTGTCCCCTGCTCGCAGGCTTTGGTCATCCTCTTGAACAATGGCAATTAATCGACCCGAGTCAAGCCGAACCGTAATTTCGACCCCTGGCGCCTGATTAGCACGCTCTTCAATAGCCTGGCCCGCGATGCCACCAAGCACAGCACCTAAGACAGCTCCCACCTGACCTGATCGGCCATCACCAACCGAGCTGCCTGCAATACCGCCGACAGCGCCACCAGCAACCACACCAACGCCTTTGCTGTCTCGCTGTATGGTGACCTGACGAATACTTTCAATAGTGCCAAAGCGAACGGTTTGTTCAATAGACGACTCCCCAGCGCGATAAACACTGGCTGAACGACTTTGGGTCGCACAGCCGCTTAAAACAACAAGGCTAAAAAGAAGTAAGGCAAGCGTCGCAAGGCGAGCACCTTGGCTTACAACAAATGCGACATTGGTACGTGGGAGTTTAGATGCAGTCATGGTGATATTTTTCCTAAAGAAAACCGTTGGACCTTGATCTTAGTCAGGCGACTTAAGAGGCTTAAGGCCTATTATTGTTCAAAACTAATGGGTGAATACCAATATGCAAAGGAGCTGTATTTTTGACAAGCCGATCTGAAGGCCTCCTAGCCGATGGACCCGAAGTACGGGTCTGGGATCTACCCACGCGCCTCTTCCACTGGCTTCTATTAGCGGGAGTCACAACCTCGTTCATTACAGTGAAGCTTGGCGGCAATGCCATGATCTGGCATGGTCGCGCCGGAACCTTTGTGCTTAGCCTTCTTGTGTTCCGTGTTTTATGGGGGTTCATAGGCAGCCCGACGGCTCGATTCGCGAATTTCGTAAAAGGACCAAAAGCGATCTGGCTTTATCTGCGTGGGGTATCACCTAAGCATTTAACACTTGGACACAACCCACTGGGTGCATTGTCGGTGGTTGCCCTACTGGGCCTCTTTCTTTTTCAGGCCCTGACCGGGCTAGGCACAAGTGATGACATTTTCTTTGATGGGCCCTTAGTTAAAGACCTTGGTTCAGAGACCGTAACCCTAATAACCAGCCTTCATAAATCCACCGAGCCCTTCTTACTTAGCCTTGTAGGCCTGCATATCACAGCCATTGTCTTCTACCGCCTGGCCAAGAAAACAAACCTGGTGACACCCATGATCACGGGCCGTAAGGTTATTAAAGACTTTGATCGTGAACCGTTTGACCTTTCACTGAAGCCTAATCAGCCCCTCGGTATTCAAGAGGGGCCTGTGACTTGGGCGAAAGCCGCCCTTTGTTGGGCGGTGGCTTGGGCATTGGTTTTGAGCGTTTACTAGCCTTGGCAGTTAGTCAAGGCCATTAGAAACGTCCATTAACGACAAGCTGAATAGCCCGACCATCGGCGGGGTAGATACCGTTAAATGACGCAAAATCATAGTAACGATGATTGTTGAGGTTACGTATCCAAACAGATGCATCCCAATGGGAAGACAGGGATGTTGATGCACCTGCATCAATAACTGTGCGAGAAGGAATTGGTTTTAGGCTATTGGATTCGTCTGCCGATTGAATCATCTTGTCACGGTGATGAACCAAGCCATGAAGACCAACATACGCCAATTGCCTGTCAAAGCCCAAACGAATAACCTGACGCGGAGTTAAAGGAA
>JAURCW010000051.1 GCA_030828265.1 Burkholderiales bacterium
CAGGGCCGCGCCGGCCTTGGGCCAGTTCCTAACCGACCAACTTCTTTGGAGAACCTATGAAACCGCAGACCCGTCTTGTCTCTATTCGCCTTGCCCTTTCCAGCCTACTGGGTGCAGTTGTTGCGGCCCCCGCCCTTGCCGACGCCGAGTCGGCCAGCTTTAACGTGGGCATGGAGGTGGTGGCAACCTGTTCGATTAATGCATTCGATATGACCTTCAACACGATCACAACGGGTACAACCTCCCAAAATGACGCTGAGAGTCAGATCACGGTAAATTGCTCAAACGGAGCTCCGTACTCTGTAGCACTAAACGATGGGTCTAACTTTCAGGGCGGGCGTCGTCTCGCAAGTAACGGCTCATTCATCGGATACGGAATCTTCCGTGATGTAAGTCGTTCGACAACCTGGGATTCCACAAGCGTCTTCTCGGGAGTCGGTACTGGCAACGATCAAGCCCTCCCCGTCTACGGCCGCATCCCCTCCGGCCAGCTCGTTCCTGAAATGGGCAACTACGCCGACACGGTGGTTGCCACCATCAGCTACTAGCCATGCGCTGGCAGCCCCTTGTTGTTCTTGGGCGGTCGGGCCTTCTTCTAGGCCTGGCCTTTTCCTTTCTTTCTGTTAAACCATTTACTGCAGCCCATGCGGCGCTCTCGGTAACACCACCACAGCTGCACATTGACGAGGCGGGCGTGGTGGTGACCGAGGTCCAGTCAAGCCTGACCAGCCCATCGCGCTGGTCGGTGCGACTCGTGGGCTGGGGCCCGGCGGGCGAGGAGCAGCCAGGCGCGGACGGCCAGGTGGCCCCGCGGTTCTTTAGCCTTCAGCCGGGGGGTCGTCAGCTGGTGCGTGCCCGCATTGCCAACCGTGAGCGCTATCACCGGCTTCTTATCGAGCAGATCCCCGAGGCCGACAACAACATCTCGGGCCTTGCCTTTCGTTTTCGGTTCAGCCTTCCCGTCTATCGGCTTGCCCAGGAGCCTGTTGCACTGAAACCTAACCTGGCTCAGCAAGACCTGGGCGGCTGCCAATCGTTCACGAATTCGCAGGCTCAGGTGGTGCGACTTGAACTGACGGCTGCGACCAAGGGGCCGCAGGTGCTTCTGCCCGGCGAAACCACCCAGTTGTGCAGCCCCAGGACTGACCGACTTGCCCAGACCACAGGGCTTGACGCGCGCTAGCTGCATGCCAATGCAAGCCATCAGCTGCATTCGGGCCCTCGTTCAGGGCCCTCTTTTTTTTGCGACTCAAGCCGGGCAAAGGCGGTTTATCACCGCGCTTGTCCTGGGGCTCGGCTTTTGGCTTAGTCTGCCCCCAAGCCATGCAAGCATCATTGCGGCAGCCCAACCCCATCCCTTGGCCACGGAGGACTTTGCAGCCATTGAACTCAATGGCCGTCAGATTAGCCGGGGCAGCCTCTTTTTCCTTCGTCGTCCAGACCCATCCCATGCGAATCAGAGTCCCGAATCCTTGGGCTGCTGGATTGAAAGAAGGCTGCTTGAAAAGGAGCTGGATGAGGAGCTCCTTAAGGAGACAACGGACAGCTGGCTAAAACTTTCTGCTGAATCGTGCGACTACATCGCCGAGGAGACTCGGCTGTTGGTGAAGATTGCGCCACAGCTTTTGAAGGCGCGCGGTCTGCAATTCGGCCGCCCAGGCCTTTCCGCCATCGATGCCCTACAAAGCCTGCACAGCCCAACAAGCAAGGAGCTGCCCAGCGCCTACCTGGATGTCTTTAGAAGTCGACGTTCCCAGCAATTGGGCCTAGGCCTGTCCTATGGCCCGGCCCAATTTCTAATGCAGGGTGGCAATGCAGGCGGACAGGCCACGCGCTACACGCTGGACTGGCTTTTTGAATCGGGCTCGGCCTTGCAGTTTGGCGACCTAAGCTCTGAGGTCTTCGCCCAGGATGCCTTGACCGAACGTCGAGGCCTTCGCTGGACATCACGCCATAGGCCGCTGCGCCAGCCCTCCACCAGCCCAGGCCTGGTTCAGATCGACCAGCCCTCACGGCTACGCGTGATGAATGAAGATGGCATGGCGCTTTATGCCACGGGCCTGCTGCCCGCAGGTCAATACCGGCTTGAGGGGCTTTCGGCGCCGGGCCTTCCCGGCTTTTTACAGCTTGAGCTTGAATCTTTGTCGGGCGAACGCCAGACGGTTCTTCTGCCCTGGGTCACGAGCCCCCTGCTTCTTGATGAAGGCGACCGGCTCTTTGACCTTGAGATCGACCAGCAAGGAGCAGCGGCGGCCCAGACGCTATTGGGCCTCACACCAAACGAGACGCTGGCGGCCAAGCTGGTTTATGAACCCAGCAGACCCTTAAAGGGGACCACTGTCGCGCAGAATGGCGGGGCCCCTCAAACCGATTCAGGCCTTGCAGTGAATCTGGGCCTGCAGTCGCGTCGATGGCTTGGCCATGTGGTGGGTGCCGAACTGCTTGGTCAATGCCCGGACAAGCAGACCTGCAACATGGCGCCAGGCTTTAGCAGCCGATCGCGTCTTGCGCAGGGCCAACACCTTGCCCTCGACCTACGGCCCACTCGCGGGTCTGGCCAGGTCAGCCTACGCCAAAGTCTGGGGAGCTCAGCAAGCTTTTCCGTTCAATGGTCACGGTCTGCTGTTGGTGAGGAGGCCTGGCTAGCAAGCTGGTCGCAGACGCTTACAGAGGGCCTTAGCCTGACGGCCTCGGTGCGTCAGCTTCGACAGTCTGCTCAAACAACGGGTGGGACAGACGTGCAGGGCCCGGCCAACCTTACCGCAGCGGGTCAGTCGCAGTTTTTTCTTGGGCTTCAGTTTCGGCCCAAACGTTTCAAGCGCAGTCAGCTGCGCAGCAGCATGTCGTTAGGCCCAAGCCTTCAGCGAGCCAGCCTGCAGCTTAAGCAATCACTGGGTTCGGACCCCGAGGCCCTCGAGCTAAGCCTTCGACAATCCATGACCCAAACCCAGGTTAAAAGCGCGAATACAAAAAGGCAAGAAAGCCTTGCAGAGCTTCACACTCGAAGACCCCAGGGCAACCTGAGCCTGCAATGGCGCCAAAACTCTGACGGCCAGTCCCTGGCCGACTTCAGTCTGGCAAGCCGTATCTGGCTAACACCGAAGGGACTGCACCTGGGAAGTCCCGGCGACCACAACCTTCTTCTTGTCGATCTAAAAACGCCTGGCCTTGAACTAAGCAACGGCCTGCAGCGACGAACCAGCAATGCCAACGGCCTGGCTGCACTGACCCGCACAGGTGCATGGACATCCAACCGGTTTCGCTACAACCTAAAAAGCCTGCCTTTCGACCAGGCAAGCCCAGGCCCGCTGAATAACTTTGCCGTGGCAAGCCGCAGAGCCTACTGGCTTGAAGCCGAAGAGCCCGAGCCATGGGCGCAGATACCGGTTGCAAGGCTAGACCTACCCCTTGCCGTTTTGCAGCACCTGCAACACGTTCTTGACCCACAAGGCAGAGCCCTTGGCTTTACGCCCGAGGGCCATGTGGACCTTGGCGGGCAAGCTCTAGTCATCGACACCTTTGAGCTTGAACTACGCTTTCACGAAGGTCTTCGTATGAGCTGCAAGGCTACGGACCCTGCCAAGGCAAAGCCTGAAGAGGGCATTCCACCTGTAAGCCCGGCCGCAGGGGCCGAGCGACTTTTTCGCTGCGAGCCCCTACCTTTAACGACGCCGGATGCTACTGAGACGCCCCCATCATCTGGTTCGGAAGCCAGAGCGCAATATCAGGAAAGACCGAAAGCAAGACCATCGAACCCATCATGATGAAGACGAAGGGCATGGAACCCAGCAATACATCTTTGAGGCTAACATCGGGCACAACACCTTTTAAGACATAAAGGTTCAGCCCTACGGGTGGGGTGATAAGACCAATTTCCATGTTGATGGTAAGAATGACCGCAAACCAGATAAGGTCGAAATTGTTAGCCTCGAGCACCGGCGTAAGAATGGGCATCACCATTAAAATAATGGCCACCGGCGGAAGAAACATTCCGGCAAGCAATAAAAACAAGTTAATGACCAGCATCAAAACCCAACGATTGAGCTCAAGGTCAACGAGCCACTGGGCAGCTGTTTGTGTGACATAAAGAAGCGACATCATGTAAGAGAACACCGCTGCTGCCGCAATAATCATGAGAATCATGGTGGACTCACGGACAGTCTCACGAAAAATCTTCCACTGGCTCTCTCGGTTCCCTGCCTTGTAAATGAGCACGACAAAAACAAGAGCCAAGGCAGCAGAAATGGCAGCCACCTCACTGGGCGTTGCAATGCCCCCGTACATGGCATAAGCAATAAACAAAATAATGGCAAGAAATGGGGATACCCGAGCCAGGCCCTGCATTTTTTCAGCCCAGGTAAAACGCTGTTGCTCAATGTAGGCGTTGAGCTTTTCTGAGCGCAGGCTTGAGAGCCAGGCATAAACAGCAAAAAGAATGACCAATAAAATACCAGGCACGACCCCCGCAAGAAATAATCGACCAATGGATGTCTCGGTTGCAATACCGTAAAGAATCATGGTGATGGAAGGCGGTATAAGAATGCCCAGGGTTCCGCCCGCACAGACCGAACCTGTAGCCAGCCTTGCAGAAATATTCCTGCGTAACATTTCGGGAACCCCAGCCTTGCCAACGGCTGCTGCTGTTGCGGGGCTTGAACCACTAATAGCACTAAAAATTCCGCAGGCAAGAATATTGGCGATGACCAGACCGCCGGGAATCCGAACAAGCCACCGATGCAGCGACTCGTAGAGATCGCGGCCTGCATTCGTGCCCCCAACTGCAGCACCAAGCAGAATAAAAAGAGGGATCGTAAGAAGAGCAAAGGAGGCGAGTTCGTCAAGCATGACGACAGCAATATTGTTGAGAAAGCTTGGTCCCTCGAAAATAACGAGGAAGACAACCGACACCAGTGTTAGGCCCCAGGCAATCGGCAGCCCCGAAAAAAGCACAGCAATCGTGGCGATTAAGATAAGCAATCCAATTTGCAGTTCAGACATTGGGTTGCTCCCTTCTGGAAGAAAAAGGCAATTCGATGAGTGCTATGTACTGCAGGGCGGTTAGCCCCAGGCCAATGGGCATGGTCGCAAACAAGGGCCATTTCGGCGGAGCCCAAGAACTCTCAGTGACCTCGCCCTGCAAAAACGACTCAAGAGTTTTTTCGTACCCCAAGTAAGCAAGAAACAAAACAACGGCCAGCCCCAGGACTTGGCTCGCGAACCTAAGCCATGCCGCATTGTGCGGCGACAAAGCCGTTTCTAAAAGACCAACAGCGACATGGCCCTCGGTCTTCAGGCAATAAGGTGAGCCAAGGAAGAGGGAGGACACCATCATGAAGACAGCAAACTCGAGCTCCCAGTCTGTCGAAAAGCCGATGAATCGGCGAACGATCATGTAAACAATGACGGCAATAGCCAAGGCAAGTAAGACGCCTGCGATCACTGCGCAAGCGTCAGACAACCGTGCAACGAACTCTCGAAATGCCTTCAACGAGCAATTCCTTTTAAAAAAACACACAAAAAAACCCCGGTAACAGAAAAAGTGACCGGGGTTTTTAGTTTAAGACTTACTTGGCCGCTTTGGACTTCTCAAGGGCATTAAGAATTCGCTTCGCAGTAGGGGAGATAGCAGCGTACTCAGGGTAGGCGGTCTTTTTCGCAAGAGCCATCCAGTCTTTGTACTCCTGGTCAGTCATCTCACGAGGCGTACCTCCTGCCTTACGCCAGGCATCTGCCATTTTGTTTGTTGCCTCACGCTGAACCGTCAGGAAAAAGGCATCCGCCTTGTCGGCAGCCTCTTCAAAGGTCTTCTGCTGCTTGGGCGAGAGTTTGTCCCAATGCTGCTTGGACATGACCAGCGGCTGTAACAACATCCATAAAGAGTTAGCCCCACCCACGGTGGCATGCTTCGCCTGCTCGTACAAACGCATGGACACGAACGTCTCCGCCGAAGTGAGCGCGCCCGTTAACACTCCAGACTGAAGCGCGGGATAGATTTCGGTGGAAGCCATGGCCGCAGTGGATGCCCCCGCTGCCTTGAGCATCGACTCAAACGTGGGGTCGGCCGCGCGGAGCTTTTGGCCTTTCACGGTTTCAGGGCCACCAACCGGTGTCTCTTTCGTGGCAAATGCTCCCGGGGTCCACCACCAGGTCACAATATGAATGCCATTGGCATGCGCAAGCTTTTGAAGTTCTTTCTGGTAAGCCGAGCGCTTAAGCTTCATGGCAACGTCAAGGCTTGGAATGGCGCCAGGAAGAATAACTCCAGAAAATTCTTTAGCTTTACCGACCGCATACGACATGGGAAAGATGGCCATTTCAAGCGTGCCGTTCTGAAGAGCATCAAGCTGAGCGACAGGTTTGATCCCGAGGGAGCGGGCTGGATAAATCCGGAACTTGATACTGGGATCTGCCTTTTCAACCTCTTTGACAAAAAGTCGGGCTGCACGGTCGCGGCCGTCAACATTGGCCTTCCATTGGTGAGAAATTTTGATCTCCATGGCACTGGCCGACAGGGATACACCCGCCACAAGACCCAGTGAGAGAACCGACGTTAAAACCTTTTTTACAACAGTTGACATGCCTTGGTCTCCTCTACAGAATAAAAAAACAGCTTCAAGACATCAAAACGCTTTCGACATCTCGAGCAAACGGTTCAAGCTGAATCGCAACCTCTCACTTTTTAAAAGCTGTTGCAGAACAGGTTCGAGTGTGCCTTGTATGCCGTACTGACGCATTGGGGTAATCCCCGCTCAGTTGCAGCGCGTGTTTGCTCCACCCCAAAGAAAAGGAGGACCACACCATGTCCCAGCCCAGCGATTTTTGTGTCATTTACCTGCATGGCTTTCGCAGCTCTCCCGAGTCATCTAAGGCCATATTACTTGGCCAGTGGCTTGCAGAAGAAGGCGTGCGCTACGAATGCCCTTCCCTTGATATTGCGCCGCTGGCTGCCATCGACCACGTGTCTCAAACGGTTGAGCATGCACTGTCTGAGGGGTTTCATATTCGCCTCATCGGAAGTTCCTTGGGTGGCTTTTATGCCAGCTGGCTCATGGAGCGTCACCCCAAGCGCGAGGCCTTTAAGGCGGCACTCATTAACCCGGCCTGCGCACCTGCCCGCGACCTGGCCGACCAGGTGGGTCCACTTAAAGCCTGGCATTCCGAGGAAATTCTGCAGTTTCAGGCCGACTACATTGACGATCTACGATCGATGGAGGTGCCACTGACCCAGCCCGAGCGCTACATGCTCGTTGCGGCCAAGGGTGACGAGCTGCTTGACTGGAACGAGATGGTGGCACGCTACCCAGGGGCCCTTCACCATATTGTTGAAGGCTCGGACCACAGCCTGTCCGACTTTCCCGAGCATTGGCCCGCCATGAAGGAGTTTCTGCTCAGCCGCTAGACCATGGGCAGAACCCAGCGGTCAGGCCAGAACCTAAACAAGGGGCCGCTCGGGAGCCTTTTGCGAGAAGGGTATTCGCAATAAAAGAATAAGGCCCGCCACAAAAAAGAGGCCCGTTAAGGCAATGGCCAGGCGGTGGTTGTTATCTGACAGCCAGCTTGTAAGCCCATAGCAAAGCGGCCCACAGACCGAGGCCAGGTTGACGGCCACCCCCCAGTAGCCAAAAGATTCTGCCTGACGGTCGGGCTCTGAAAGAGCAGCCACGGCAGCGCGCGCACCGCTTTGCGAGGCGCCCATGGCAAGCCCTGCCAGGTTCGCCGCAAGCCAAAAGCCTGGCTCGGTGGTGGAGAAGGCGGCCACCAGAACCATTAGAATCCAAAGCACAAGGCTCAAGGCAAGGCTGCGCTTATGGCCCAGTCGGTCTTGAAGAAGGCCAAACAAGAAGGCTCCGAGGCTTGCTGTGACGTTGACCACAAGCACCAGGGCAATGGTCTGGGCCATTGAAAAGCCCATGACCTGCTGGGCATAAATGGCCGCCAGGGTAATGACCGTGGCCACGCCCGACTGATACACCGCGATGCAGACAAGAAGCTGGCGCAAAGGCTGACCCGTGGCCAGACTACTCCAGCCCTGGAGGAGCCTGCGCCAGGCCCCGCGCCACTCGGCCTGGGACTGAGCCGGCTGGTGGTCTTTCAAAACAAAAAGGGCAGGAAGGCCAACCAGGGCGAACAAGAGAGCGGTGAGCACCATGGCACCGCCCACAGCCCACTCGGTGGCAAGCCCCTGATCGGTCACTGGGTTGACGAGGCCGAGCAGGTGAGCAATGAAGG
>JAURCW010000201.1 GCA_030828265.1 Burkholderiales bacterium
AACAGCACCCTCAGCAGGCTTATAGCTTACGGTTACGCCTTTGCTAGAGGCCTTTACCTCGTTAATACGAATACCCATTTCAATTTTTAGACCCTGTTGCGTGAAGAGCTTAAAGGCTTCTTTGCTTACCGACTCATCACAGGCGCCCAAGAATTGAGGGGTGGCTTCGAGCACATGAACCATTGACCCAAGGCGCCGCCAGACCGAGCCGAGCTCAAGACCAATGACCCCCGCACCAATAACACCAAGTTTGGTGGGCACCTTGTCAAAGGCAAGTGCCCCTTCGTTATCACATATAAGCTTGTTGTCGACGGGAATGTTGGGAAGATGCCGTGCTTTGGACCCCGTGGCAATGATGACATGACTTGCACTAATTGCCTCGAGACTCTCGCCGCCCTGAACTTCAAGCATTATCTTCTCACCCTGACTCGCAACAAATCGTCCTTCGCCCTTAAGCCAGTCGATCTTGTTCTTCTTAAACAAGAATTCAATGCCCTTGGTCATTTTCTCCACGATGCCGTTTTTGCGGGCGAGCATGGCTTTGAGGTCAAAGCTTGCGCCCTTCACCGTGATGCCGTGGTGTGGCGCATGGGTGGTGATCCTCTCAAATTCTTCGCTTGATGCAAGAAGCGCCTTGGATGGAATGCACCCCACGTTGAGACAGGTACCACCAAGCACTTGTTGCCCTTCGGGATTAATCCATTTTTCAACGCAGGCCGTTTTGAAGCCCAGCTGCGCTGAGCGAATGGCAGAGATGTAACCTGCAGGGCCCGCACCAATGACCACCACATCGTAGTGCTTTGTATTGTCAGCCATAGCGACTCCTTAGTTTAAATTTCGAGCAGGAGACGCGCAGGATCCTCCAAAGCGTCCTTCATTGTGACTAGGCCCAATACTGCCTCGCGACCATCAATAATGCGATGGTCATAAGACATGGCGAGGTAGTTCATGGGCCGAATAACCACCTGGCCATTCTCTACCACAGGGCGGTCCTTGGTGGCATGAATGCCCAGAATGGCCGACTGAGGTGGGTTGATAATCGGTGTGGAGAGCATGGACCCAAACACGCCACCATTTGAAATGGAGAAGGTGCCACCGGTTAACTCTTCAAGCGTAATCTTGCCTTCGCGGGCACGCACACCAAAGTCGGAAATCGTCTTCTCAATTTCAGCAAAGGTGAGTTGGTCGGCATTACGAATAATCGGTACGACCAAGCCCCGCGGCGATCCAACCGCAATACCAATATCGAAGTAACCGTGGTAGACAATATCGTTACCATCCACCGAGGCATTGAGCACGGGATACTTCTTTAGCGCTGCAACTGCCGCCTTTACGAAGAAAGACATAAAGCCTAGCTTCACACCGTGCTCTTTCTCAAAACGGTCAACGTACTGTTTGCGCAGAGCCATGACCGGCGCCATGTTGACCTCGTTAAAGGTTGTGAGAATGGCGTTTGAAGCCTGGGACTGCAGAAGGCGCTCGGCCACCCGTGCGCGCAGCCTGCTCATCGGAACACGCTGTTCAGGCCGTCCCTCGAGCATGGCCTCTGGGCCGATGACCGCATTGACGGAGGGCAAGGACGATGTGCTTACGGGTGCAGGAATGGCCGCTGGTGACCCTGAGGTCGACGACGATGCTGCTGGGGACGCAACAACCGCAGTAGGCGCGGACCCCACCGCCGCTTGCGCGGACTGGGCAGCGAGCACATCACCCTTCGTGATACGTCCACCCTTGCCAGAGCCCTGTGCAACGCTCAGCCCAGTTTCTGCCATAAGCTTGGCTGCCGCCGGCAAAGCGGCTGCCGTTGAACCGGTCGCCGCTGCTGTGGGGCTCGCCGGTGCTGCTTTGGCTGATTCGGCAGGCTTGGCAGATGGACTTGACGCGCCCGCCTTGGCATCGGTGTCGATACGGGCAATGACCTCGTCAGAGACCACCATATCGCCATTGGCCTTGACATGCTCACTCAAGACCCCGGCGGCGGGCGCGGGCACCTCGAGCACGACTTTGTCGGTCTCTATTTCGATAAGAATCTCGTCTTGTGCTACGGCTTCACCCGGCTGCTTTTTCCACTGAAGAAGTGCGGCCTCAGCGACCGACTCGGAGAGCTGAGGAACTTTAACGTCATGTAGGGCCATTGTTGTCTCTTGAAAGTTATCAGGTAAAAGGATGTGGGCTTAGCCGTTCTTGATGCGCGCAAAGGCCTGCTCAAGCAGATCTTTCTGGCGTTTTACATAGACCTCGTAGTAGCCAGAGGCTGGGGCGGCAAGTGCTGGCCGGCCTGCATACACCAGCTTCATCCCCTCAGGAATATGTTCACGCAGGTTGTGCTGGATCTGAAACCAGAAACCCTGGTTCTGTGGCTCTTCCTGCACCCAGACCACGTCGCTTAAGTTGGGGTATTTCTTAAGCTCAGCCACGAATGCCTTGTGGGGGAAGGGATAGACCTGTTCAATTCGAACAATGGCCACATCATCGCGTTCGCGCTCACGACGCTGGTTCACAAG
>JAURCW010000035.1 GCA_030828265.1 Burkholderiales bacterium
CCAGACTTCAAAACCCTTGGCCGTGACGCCAGAGGCTTCAGGGTCTGCGAGGGCTTGACGAATGAGATCGCGCTGGGTCGGCCAATGCCCGTGGCCCTGGAAGAAGGAATTTAATGCCTCCCATGGTTGGGTTGAAGGCTGCCCACGAAAAGCCTCAGTGGCTGTATCGAGGCATCGACACCATTGGCTTGAACGAACCGCCGAAGGGGTAAGCCCTCGGTCACGAAACCACTGCCCGAAGGCTCGGGCCTGGGCGCGGCCCTCGGGCGATAAATTACGCTGTGTACTGCAGTCTTCGAGCCGAAAGTTGTCGGGGTCACCAATGCCAGAAAAAGTCGCCGAGTGGCGAATAAGAACCACGGTGCCTGGCACGGCCAATGCGTTCTGAAGTGCGCTTGCATCCAGTCGTTGCTCGGCAAAAGACGGGGCTGCGCCTAGGAAAAAGCAGGCAAGGCAGAATACGAAAAGCCTAGGCAGTGCGCTTTGCATTTTTAACTCTCCTTTTTACAGTGCTTGAAAGGTCCATGCCATGTCTTCTTCCGCCACCATCGAAGCAACCCTTAACCGCGTCAATGGTTTAACCACCATGTTAACCAACGGTCGCCATCGCTGGGTCGCCGATGTCCCTAAAACGCTTGGATCAGACGATACCGCGCCCGATCCCCACGACCTTCTTGACTCTGCGCTTGCGGCCTGCACAGTTCTTACGCTTGAGCTCTACCTTAAGCGTAAGCCTGACTGGCAGGTCGATCGTATTCGGTGCCGGGTGGTACGCATATCAGAGACTCGAGGCGAAGACGGTAAGGTGGACTATCAGCTCAAACGAATTGTTAAAGTCGAAGGCGCTTTAAGCCCCGAACAAGAGGGCAGACTTATTGAAATCGCGAACAAATGCCCCATCCACCGCCTGCTTGAAGGTCGCACGCATATTGAAACGGCCCTCGATCTTGACTAAGACTTAGCCGGCTTAAAAGTGCAGCTAACACTTGCCGCCAACCAAGGCCTGAAGTTAACGCGGCAAAACCGAGGCACCCATTAAGAAGCTGTCAATTGCTCGGGCGGCCTGACGGCCCTCACGAATCGCCCAGACCACCAGGGACTGACCCCGACGCATGTCACCGGCCGCAAAAACCTTAGGCACATTCGTGCTGTAGGCGGTGTCGCCATCGGTGTCTGACTTGGCGTTGCCACGCGTATCTTTATCAACACCAAAGGCCTCAAGCACCGAGCCCACCGGCGAGACAAAGCCCATCGCAAGCAAAACCAAATCGGCAGGAAAGATCTGCTCACTTCCTGCTACCTCTTGCATCTTGCCGTCTCTCCACTCCACCTTCACGGCCTTAAGCCCTGTAAGGCGCCCCTTTTCGCCAAGAAATTCTTTGGTTGCAATCGCAAACTCGCGGTCACAGCCCTCTTCGTGGCTGGATGAGGTTCGAAGCTTCTGAGGCCAATACGGCCAGACGAGAGGCTTATTCTCTTCTTCAGGTGGCATGGGCATCAGTTCAAACTGGGTGACTGACTTGGCGCCATGGCGATTACTTGTGCCCACACAGTCGGACCCCGTATCACCACCGCCAATCACCACCACATGCTTGCCATCCGCGCGAATTTGGCTGGACACCTTATCGCCGGCGTTCACCTTGTTTTGGGTGGGAAGGAACTCCATAGCAAAGTGAACGCCTTGAAGTTCGCGACCAGGCACGGGAAGATCCCGGGGCTGTTCAGCACCTCCCGTAAGCAAGACCGCATCGAAAGTTTCTAGCAGTTGATTCGGGCTTAAGGTTTTCTTGGCCCAGTTCGTGACCTTGGTGTCCTTAGGAAGCTCGGCAACGAGCACGCCCGTCTCAAAGACCACACCCTCGGCCTTCATCTGATCCATGCGTCGATCGATATGAGTCTTTTCCATTTTGAAGTCGGGAATGCCGTATCGAAGCAGGCCACCCACACGATCATTCTTCTCAAAGACAGTCACATCGTGACCCACGCGAGCAAGCTGCTGGGCGGCGGCAAGGCCCGCTGGGCCCGAGCCAACGACAGCCACTTTCTTGCCTGTCTTTTGGCTAGGTGGCTGCGGAACCACCCAGCCCTCCTTCCAGCCGCGGTCAATGATGGCATGTTCAATGGATTTAATACCCACCGCATCGTTGTTAAGGTTCAAGGTGCAGGCCGCCTCGCAAGGCGCGGGGCAGATGCGCCCGGTGAACTCGGGAAAGTTGTTTGTGGAATGAAGGGTGTCCAAGGCCTGCTTCCACTGATGCTGATAAACCAGGTCATTGAAGTCAGGAATGATGTTGTTCACTGGGCAGCCGTTGTTACAAAACGGAATGCCGCAGTCCATGCAGCGCGCCGCTTGTTTGGCAGCATCTTCTTCGGCAAGCCCAATAACAAATTCTTTGTAGTGCTTAACGCGTTTGTCGGCGGGCTCGTAACCCTCTTCGATACGTTGCAGTTCTAAAAACCCTGTTGCCTTACCCATGGCATTGTTCCTTTCGTAAACGGCTTTTACAACTAGACAAGATTGGCAGCCTTCGAGGCCTGACCCTCGGCATCGGAAGAGGCCAGGCTTCGGGCGTAGATCTCACCAAGCGCCCTGCGGTACTCATTCGGGAAGACCTTTACAAACCTCGACCGCGCAGTGGCCCACTGATCAAGAAGTTCGCGCGCCCGAGCACTGCCGGTCCAGCGATGATGGTCTTCAATAAGCTCTTTAAGCTGTTGCTCATCGGCCTGACCACGATGCCAAATGGCACGATCGACTGTCTTTTCTTGATCGGCTATTGCAAGCAAGGGTTCAAGCTGCACCATGGCCATGTTGCAGCGGCTTGCGAACTGTCCGTCCTCGTCGTAAACATAGGCCACGCCACCCGACATACCGGCTGCGAAGTTGCGGCCCGTTAGGCCTAAGACCACCACAGTTCCGCCCGTCATGTACTCGCAGCCGTGATCACCCGTACCCTCCACAACCGCCGAGGCGCCTGAAAGGCGCACAGCAAAACGCTCACCAGCCACACCACGGAAGAAGGCTTCGCCCGAGGTGGCGCCGTAGAGCACCGTATTACCGACCACAATGTTTTCATGGGCCTGGCCCCGAAAATCAATCGAAGGTCGGACAACTACACGGCCACCGGACAAGCCCTTGCCGGTGTAGTCATTAGCGTCACCAATAAGGTAAAGCGTAATGCCCTTTGCAAGAAAGGCACCGAAGGACTGACCACCGGTTCCCTCAAGCTGAATGCGCAGGGTGTCGTCGGGAAGGCCTTCAGGGTAACGCTTAACCAACTCACCCGAGAGCATGGCGCCCACCGTGCGATTGACGTTTTGGGCCGTCTCCATAAATTGAAGCTTTTCGCCGCGCTCAAGAGTGGCCTGAGACTTGGCGATGAGCCTGTTATCCAGTGCCTTAGCAAGGCCATGGTCCTGAGTTTGTGAATGCCGCATCTCCTGTGCATCGGTCACTGCGGGCTGATAAAAGAGCCTTGAGAAATCAAGGCCGCGGGCCTTCCAGTGGTCAAGGCCCTTACGCGTGTCAAGAAGATCGGTGCGGCCAACCAGGTCATCAAACTTAGCAATGCCAAGCTGAGCCATGATGGTACGTACCTCTTCAGCCACAAAGAAAAAGTAGTTCACGACATGCTCAGGCCGACCCTGAAACTTCTTACGCAAGACAGGGTCTTGCGTGGCCACACCCACAGGGCAGGTATTCAGATGACACTTGCGCATCATGATGCAGCCCGCCGTGACCAGGGGGGCAGTCGCAAACCCCATCTCATCAGCGCCAAGCAAGGCGGCAATCACAACGTCACGCCCCGTCTTCATCTGACCATCGGCCTGAACCCGAATACGACTGCGCAGACCATTCAACACCAGGGTCTGCTGAGTCTCCGCGAGGCCAATTTCCCAGGGCGAGCCGGCATGCTTAATGGAAGATAAAGGCGAAGCGCCTGTGCCACCGTCGTGGCCTGCAATCACAACATGGTCGGCCTTGGCCTTGGCCACACCCGCCGCCACCGTACCCACGCCAATCTCAGAGACCAGCTTGACCGAGATGTCGGCATGGGCAGCCACGTTCTTTAAGTCATGAATCAGCTGGGCAAGGTCCTCGATGGAATAGATGTCATGGTGAGGGGGTGGGGAGATCAGGCCAACGCCTGGCACCGAATGACGAAGCTCACCGATGTAGTCGGAGACCTTCCCGCCAGGTAACTGCCCGCCCTCACCAGGCTTGGCGCCTTGCGCCATTTTGATCTGAACCTGATCCGCCGAGACCAGGTATTCGGTGGTGACCCCGAACCGGCCCGAGGCTACCTGCTTGATTTTGGAACGAAGACTGTCACCGGGCTGCAGGGGGTAGTCGGACTCCACCTGAGCCGCGCCAATCACAGAGGCCAGGGTCTGGCCTTCACCCAACGTCTTACCCTGCATCTCATCGCGATACCGACGCTTGTCCTCACCCCCCTCGCCCGTGTTGGACTTTCCACCGATGCGATTCATGGCCACCGCAAGGGTTGTATGCGCCTCGGTCGAAATGGAACCTAGGGACATGGCGCCTGTGGCAAACCGCTTCACAATTTCGGAGGCGGGCTCCACCTCATCGATGGAAATGGCCTGCGAGGGATCCACCTTGAATTCAAACAGGCCTCGCAGCGTCATGTGACGTCGGGTCTGGTCGTTAATAATCTGGGCGTACTCCTTATAAGAGGAGTACTGATTCGCACGGCTGGCATGCTGCAATTTAGCAATGGCGTCGGGGGTCCACATATGTTCTTCGCCCCGTACGCGCCAGGCATACTCCCCACCGGGATCAAGCCGATCGGCAAGCACTGGGTCGTTGCCAAACGCCTGGGCATGGGTGCGCAAGGCCTCTTCGGCCATCTCAAAGACACCAATGCCCTCTACCATGCTTGGCGTGCCGGTAAAGTACTTTTCGATGGTGGCCGAGTTAATACCGATGGCCTCGAAAATCTGCGCCCCACAGTAAGACATGTAGGTTGAGATGCCCATCTTCGACATGATCTTTGAGAGGCCTTTGCCAATGGCCTTCACGTAGTTGGCAATGGCCTTCTCCGAACTTAGCTCGCCCTGAAGATCTTTGTGGAAGTCAGCAATGGTCTCCATGGCGAGATAGGGATGGACCGCCTCAGCGCCGTAACCCGCAAGCACGGCAAAGTGATGAATCTCCCGGGCAGAGCCTGTCTCCACGACGAGGCCTGCCTGGGTTCTCAGGCCCTGCCGCACCAGATGTTGATGCACGGCTGAAAGAGCTAACAAGGCAGGAATGGCAACCCTGTCAGCGGCCACGGCACGGTCGCTAAGGATAAGAATATTGGCGCCGGCCTGAATGGCCTCCACGGCCTCTGCGCAAAGCGTGGCCAGCTTGGCCTCAATACCCTCTTTACCCCACTGCACCGGGTAAACGATGTCAATGACCTGGCTGCGAAATTTCCCACGTGTATGCGTCTCAATGCCCCTTAGCCTTTGCATATCGGCGAAGTCAAGAATGGGCTGGCTGACCTCAAGCCGCAGCGGCGGGTTGACCTGGTTAATGTCAAGCAGGTTGGGGCGCGGACCAACGAAGGAAACCAGTGACATCACAATGGCTTCACGAATGGGGTCGATGGGCGGGTTGGTGACCTGGGCAAAGAGCTGCTTGAAGTAGTGGTAAAGCGGCTTGCTTCGATTCGAAAGAACGGCAAGTGGAGAGTCATTGCCCATTGAGCCCACCGCCTCTTCACCCGCCTGAGCCATAGGCGCTAGCAAGAACTTAATGTCCTCTTGGGTAAAGCCAAAGGCCTGCTGACGATCCAGTAATGGAATAGGACTGACCGAAGCATGGTTGGATGCTGCGTCATCAAGGCTTGCAAGCTCAATGCGCACGTCTTCAATCCATTGCTTGTAGGGCCTGCCTTTGGACAGCGAGGCCTTAAGCTCATCGTCGTGAATCATGCGGCCCTGCTCAAGGTCAATTAAGAACATCTTTCCAGGCTGAAGCCGCCATTTGCGAATGATGCGGCTCTCGGGCACGGGAAGCACGCCCGACTCGGAGGCCATAATCACAAGATCGTCATCGGTTACGCAGTAGCGCGAAGGGCGCAGACCATTACGATCAAGCGTGGCACCGATTTGCCGGCCGTCAGTGAACACCAGAGACGCCGGTCCATCCCAGGGCTCCATCATGGCAGCGTGGTATTCGTAAAAAGCCCTTCGGGCGGGGTCCATGCTGGTGTGCTGCTCCCAAGGCTCGGGAATCATCATCATGACCGCATGCGCCAAGGGGTAGCCTGCGGCCACCAAAAGCTCAAGGCAGTTGTCAAAGGTGGCTGTGTCGGACTGCCCGGGAAAGCTTATGGGATAAAGTTTTTTAAGGTCTTGGCCTAGAACGGGCGAGGACATTACACCCTCGCGAGCCCGCATCCAGTTGTAATTACCTTTGACCGTGTTGATCTCGCCGTTATGGGCAACCATTCGATAAGGATGCGCCAGAGGCCACTCAGGAAAGGTGTTGGTTGAAAAACGCTGATGCACAAGGGCAAGCGCGGAAACACAGTCGGGATGGCCAAGGTCGTTGTAATACTCGCCCACCTGGTCGGCAAGCAAAAGGCCCTTGTAGACAATGGTGCGGCTCGACATCGAGACCACGTAGTACTCCTTGCTATGCTGAAGCTGCAAGGACTGAATGGCACTGGAGGCTGTCTTACGAATTACAAAAAGCTTACGCTCAAGCGCGTCTTGCACCACCACGTCTCCACCACGACCAATAAAAATCTGACGCATGACCGGTTCTTTCTCGCGCACACGAGGGGACATAGGCATATCGGCATTCGTGGGTACATCGCGCCAGCCAAGAAGAACTTGGCCCTCGGCACGAACAGCCTGCTCCAAGGCTCGCTCACAAGCCAGCCTCGAGGCATGCTCCTTTGGAAGAAAGACCATGCCCACGCCGTATTCGCCTGGCGGGGGAAGTTGAACGCCCTGCTTTGCCATCTCCGCCACGAAATACTCGTGGGGAATTTGAAGCAAAATGCCTGCGCCGTCGCCCATAAGTGCATCGGCCCCCACCGCACCACGATGGTCAAGATTGCGAAGAATCTGCAGGCCCTGCTGAACGATGCTGTGACTCTTTTGCCCCTTAATGTGAGCCACAAATCCCACGCCGCAGGCGTCATGCTCCATAGAGGCCTGATACAGGCCTTCGAGGCTTGCCTGAGATCGTGATTCCTGGCTCACCGAGCCCTTGTTATCTGCCTGAGAGTTAATTCCCTCATGGGCCCCCGACGCCTCGGTTGACTTCGCGAGGCTGCTAGTAAACGAGATGGTCTGCATAGATCAGGCTCCTGCCCGTGCCGGGCTTAAAAACAAGGGTGTCTTTGGAACGGAAAAGGCCTCGATTATGACGAAGTTTTGACGAGCTGCGACGTAGAAGTGCCCAGAAACCCTTGTGGTAGAGACCTAAAAAATAGGGTCAGAACAGAATTAATGGTAGCCAGGCCCCAAATGAAATTTAATTAGGGACAGATGCGGGCTTTGTGGGCCGCCCTCTTGGCCTGGAGATCCAGAGCTCACGCTCCGCCTCGGGTAACCGGGCCCAAAGCTGCTCCCCCAACATAGGCCTGGCCGAGCGCAAATGCTGCCAAGGGTCAGGCAGCCGATCGGGGGGGTCTCGAATCAGCTCGGAAAAACGTGCCTCTCGCTCAAAGGGCGTATTACCAAGCTGCCAATAGCTATCGATGGGGCGAAAGGGTGCGGCAGAGCTTTGTTGGCGGTGACCGAGCACAAGACTGCCTGTGGTCCAATGCCAGGCAAGCAGCTGCTCACCAAGGCCAAGCTGCAGCGGTCGCCATTCAAGCCAGCTCAAAAGCTCCAGGCCGTAAGCCTGCGCATCGATCCAGTAGCTTCTGTATCGACCCTCCCAAGGCGAGCCCCTTAGGGCCCAGCGTCCGTTGAAATGCCTTACGTAGCGCCGGCCCGTCTGTTGAAGGACGGCTGAGAGCGCATCGTTGCGCTGAGGACAGACCATCCAATGAGCTTCGGACTCAAGCAGGCACCAGCCATGAACAATTAACCCCCGTCCAAGGGCAGACTGACAGAAAGCCCGAAAGTACTGCTCCCGATCGATGTCATCTCTTAAGAAGGCTTGGCCACTGTGGCCAAGCTGGGCCAAGTGATAAACCCTTCCGGCCGTGGCCTCACGGGGCCGTCTTGCCATGGCGAACTAGTCCTGCAGCTCGATAGGCCCCTGACTGGCCTCAAGCGCCTGGCTCACAGCCTGGTCGTCCACTGGGCGAACAAAGGCCTGGCCCATAGCCTGAAGCAAGACATAACGAATCTCGCCCGACTCGGCCTTTTTGTCATGAGCCATCGCACTCAAGTAGGCCTTGGCCGGCCAATTCGGGGCTTGAGTTGGAAGCCCCGCTGCCGCAATGAGCCTTTCAATACGCCTCTTGGTTGAGATATCAATAAGGCCGAGCTGGCAGGAGAGTTCGGAAGCAATACGCATCCCGCATCCCACGGCCTCGCCATGGAGCCATTGGCCATAGCCCATCGCTGACCCAATGGCATGGCCAAAGGTATGACCAAAGTTAAGCAGTGCCCGAGCCCCTGACTCTCGCTCATCCATGGCCACAACCTTGGCCTTGAGCTCACAGCATCGATAAACCGCCTGCGCCAGTAGCTCGGGATCTCGGCTCATCAGACCGTCGACATGGGTTTCGAGCCACTGAAAAAAGGCCTCGTCCATGATGCAGCCGTACTTAATAACTTCTGCCATGCCGGCCGAGAGTTCCTGGTCGGCAAGCGTGGAAAGCGTATTCAAATCGATCACCACCGCCTGCGGTTGATAAAAAGCGCCCACCATGTTCTTGCCCAAAGGGTGGTTCACTGCCGTCTTTCCCCCCACCGAGGAATCCACCTGGGCCAAGAGGGTTGTCGGTACTTGAATAAAGGGCATCCCCCGCTGATAGCACGAGGCGGCAAAGCCCGCCATGTCCCCCACCACTCCCCCGCCTAAGGCGATGAGCGTGGACTTGCGTTCCATGCGTGCCTGCATAAGGCCATCAATCACCTTACCAAAGCCTTCAAGTGTTTTATGCTGCTCGCCATCGGGAAGAACGATGGTGGAAATCTGGCAGCCCAGATTGCTTAGGGCCTGCTCTAGGGTTTTGGCGTAGAGTGGGCCCACACGATCATTCGTGACCAATGCGATCTTTCGAGAAGCGACACTTGGTAGCAGTGTCGACCAGAGCGCCTCATCGCCAAGCAGGTTGGTTCCGATGCGAATGGGGTAGCTTCGATCACCAAGCGAGACCTGAAGCTGCCTTACCCCGGCGTTGCCCGCCCCAGACTGCGGTAATTCGGACGATCCCGCAGACCTTAGGTCCATCGATGCTCTCTCTCTTTCAGACTGCGCCAAGCAGATCTCCCCCCTTTAAACGTCATTAAGGCCGCGTTATCTGGGCCCGGCTTCCTTCAGTCAAAGGCTGAGTCCCGGCCGCTGTCTGCGATCATAG
>JAURCW010000059.1 GCA_030828265.1 Burkholderiales bacterium
GTACGCTCATGTCAATTTCCTCGTGTAAAGATTTCGCGGACGCCAGGCCACCATTCAGTGAACCGGCGCCTCTTTTCTGTTAATTCTCACTTAAAAATTCCATGAAAAACCGTCTGCTTCAGTTGCTTGTCTCACTCTTCGGGTTGGGAGCAGCCCCCGCTCTCGTGCCGGGGCCGCTTGCCGCCGATCTCCCCAAAGAACCTGTGCAAGAGCTTGTCAAAATCGACCGTGCCCTGGGCTCAGGCGCCGAGGCGGTTGCGGGCAAGAATGTTTTTGTGCACTACACGGGCTGGCTTTACACAAGCCAGGCGGGTGATGGCAAAGGCAAAAAGTTCGACAGCTCGGTGGATCGCGGCCGGCCCTTTAACTTCCCCTTGGGTGCAGGCAGGGTTATTGCGGGCTGGGACCAGGGTGTTGCGGGAATGAAGGTGGGTGGCAAGCGCACCTTGGTAATTCCCCCCCAATTGGGCTATGGCGCGCGAGGCGCGGGGGGTGTTATTCCGCCGAATGCGACGCTCATTTTTGATGTCGAACTGCTTGAAGTGAGGTAGGGTCTCGCACCCTCGGGATGAGGGCGCGGGACCAAGCTCAGTTTCTTTTAAGCGGTTTCAGAGATTAAGGAACGAAGCTTTTTAAACGCCTGGCCTTCAATCTGACGCACGCGTTCGGCCGAAATGCCATACCTGTCTGCAAGTTCATGCAGGGTAGGGGTCTTTTCATCAGCATCGGCAAGCCAACGGGCCATGACAATGGCACGACTTCGATCATCGAGCGACTGCAAAGCCTTCTGAAGCCCTTCGGCCTGTACACGCTGGTGCTGGGCCTCAGCCACTATGGATGCAGGGTCGGCGTTTTCGGCCGCCAGACTGGCAATAGGGCCTGACCACTCCCCTTCCTCGTTTGGCAGCTCAAGCGGGGTATCGCCCCCGGCCAGCCTGCGGTCCATTTCACGAACCTCATCCGCGGTAACCGAGAGCTCCTTTGCAATAAGCTGCGCCTGCTCGTTGGACACCGACTGCTCGGCACCTAGGGCACGCTTAAGCGACTTCAAGTTGAAAAAAAGCTTGCGCTGGGCCTTGGTGGTGGCCACCTTCACAAGCTGCCAGTTGCGAAGAATGTAGTCGTGAATTTCGGCCTTGATCCAGTGCAGGGCAAACGAGACCAGGCGTACCCCGCGCGTGGGGTCAAAGCGCTTCACAGCCTTCATAAGGCCCAAGTTGCCCTCTTGAATAAGGTCGGCCTGCGGCAGGCCATACCCCAAGTACTGACGCGAAACCGCCACCACAAGGCGAAGGTGCGAAAGCACCAGCTCGCGTGCAGCATCAAGGTCATCAAGCGTGCGGTACTTCAAAGCAAGCGACTGCTCGCGCTCAAGCGAGAGCAAAGGAAACTGCTGCACAGCCCGAAGGTAGCCGTCTAAATTGGCGGCTGGCGAGAGCTGGGGCAGCGTCAACGCATTCGAAGCTGAAACGGTCATGGACAATGTCCTCCTTTAACGTCATTTTAGCACTCCGATGCCGAGAGTGCTAAGCCCTTCAAACCCCTCAAACCTCAATCTCCACGTGCAATCCAAGGAAATTAACCTACCATCCTAGGTTGACCCAAACCTAACCGGACCGACCTCCGCAACAGAAAGGCACTCGGGATGAAATTTCGATTCCCCATCGTCATCATTGACGAAGACTTCCGCTCCGAGAACACCTCGGGCTTGGGCATTCGCGCCTTAGCCGACGCCCTTGAAAAAGAGGGCATGGAGGTTTTGGGGGTCACCAGCTACGGAGACCTCTCTCAGTTCGCTCAGCAACAGTCCAGGGCCTCTGCCTTTATTCTGTCGATTGATGACGAAGAGTTTGGAAGCGGCAGCAAGGAGGAGACAGCCCACGCCCTAAGAAACCTGCGAGCCTTCGTAAGCGAGATTCGCTTTCGCAATGCCGAAATTCCCATCTACATTTACGGCGAAACGCGCACCTCACGCCACATTCCCAACGATGTGCTGCGTGAGCTTCACGGGTTTATTCATATGTTTGAAGACACCCCCGAGTTCGTGGCTCGCCACATCATTCGCGAAGCGAAGTCGTACCTCGACTCCCTTGCACCCCCCTTCTTCCGGGCCCTTCTGCACTATGCCCAAGACGGTTCTTACTCTTGGCACTGCCCTGGGCACTCCGGTGGCGTTGCCTTCTTAAAATCTCCCGTGGGCCAAATGTTTCACCAGTTCTTTGGCGAGAACATGCTGCGCGCCGATGTCTGTAATGCAGTCGATGAGCTTGGTCAATTGCTCGATCACACGGGGCCTGTGGCCGATTCCGAGCGCAATGCTGCGCGTATTTTTAATGCCGACCACTGCTTTTTTGTCACCAATGGCACCAGCACCAGCAACAAGGTTGTCTGGCATGCTGCCGTTGCCCCCGGGGACATTGTGGTGGTCGACCGCAACTGCCACAAGAGTGTCTTGCATGCCATCACCATGACCGGGGCTGTTCCTGTTTTTCTGATGCCCACCCGCAATCACCTGGGCATCATTGGGCCCATTCCTTTAAGCGAATTTAAGCCCGAGACCATTCTTGAAAAAATAAAGGCCAACCCCTTCGCGCGCGAAAACTGGGAGCGTGCCGAGCGGGAGGGCACGGCCAAGCCCCGCATTCTTACCATTACTCAAAGCACCTACGACGGCGTGCTTTATAACGTTGAAATGATTAAGTCAGTGCTCGGTGACTGGATTGACACCCTGCACTTCGACGAGGCCTGGGTGCCCCATGCCGCCTTTCACGATTTCTACAAAGACATGCACGCCATTGGCCGCGATCGACCGCGCTCCAAAGGACCTATGGTCTTCTCCACTCAGTCCACGCATAAGCTTCTTGCAGGCCTTTCACAAGCCTCCCAGATCCTGGTGCAAGAGTCCGAGACGCGAACCCTTGATCGCGATCTATTCAATGAAGCCTACCTCATGCACACCAGCACGAGCCCACAGTACGCCATTATTGCCTCGCTTGATGTTGCGGCGGCCATGATGGAGCCCCCGGGCGGCACTGCGCTGGTTGAAGAGAGCATTGTGGAGGCCCTGGACTTTCGTCGTGCCATGCGAAAGGTGGAAGAGGAGTTCGGCCCCAAAGACTGGTGGTTTAAGGTCTGGGGACCTGAAGACGTGCAAGCCGACTCCGACGGCATGGCCCAGCGCGACCAGTGGATTCTGAAACCAAACGACGACTGGCACGGCTTTGAAGGCCTTGTTGAAGGCTTCAACATGCTTGACCCCATTAAGTCCACCATTGTGACGCCGGGACTCAACATAAAAGGGGAGTTTGATGCCCAAGGTATTCCGGCCTCGGTGGTCACCAAGTACCTGGCCGAGCATGGCGTTATTGTTGAGAAAACAGGGTTGTACTCCTTTTTCATTATGTTCACCATTGGTATTACCAAGGGCCGTTGGAACACCCTACTGACAGCACTTCAACAGTTCAAGGACGACTACGACAAGAACCAGCCGATGTGGCGGGTGATTCCCGAGTTCTGCGCCAAGCACCCTCAGTACGAACGTGTTGGGCTGCAAGATCTTTGTCAGAAGCTTCACGATGCTTACAAGCAAAACGACATTGCGCGGCTCACCACCGAAATGTACATATCGAACATCGAGCCCGCGCTTAAACCAGCGAAGGCGTTCTCGGCAGTGGCCCATCGCCAGACGGAACGCGTGCCCATCGACGCGCTCGAGGGGCGCATTACGACAAGCCTTCTCACTCCCTATCCGCCGGGCATTCCTCTTCTTATTCCAGGCGAGCGTTTCAATAAAACCATCGTTCGTTACCTGCAGTTTGCACGCGACTTCAATGCCCGCTTTCCTGGCTTTGACGCCGACATTCACGGACTGGTTCAGCAGGAACACAATGGGGTAATGAGCTACTTTGTCGACTGCGTTGCCGAGTCGGCCGTGACCTCGCTTTCGATTAACAAAACTGCTCTCGCGGCGATGGCTGACGAATGATCTCGCTGGCCTGGACACGCTTCTTTCTGGTTGCAGCAGGGCTGCTGGGGGCAGTGGGTGTGGCCGCAGGGGCCTATGCCTCCCATGGGCTTACAAGCCTAGTGGATGAGGTAAAACTTATCGACTACTTTGAGCTCGCTGCGTTTTACCAACTCGTGCATGCCGTTGCCCTGCTCGGGCTTGCTTTAGCTGCAAGTTACAGGCCTCTTCATCTCGGGGCTGTCGTGGCAGGCCTTTTATTTACAACGGGAGTACTACTTTTTTCTGGGAGCCTTTACCTTCGGGTGCTCACTGGTGTTGCCGATTGGGGTAGCTTCACACCCTTGGGTGGCTCAGCCTTTATTCTTGGCTGGCTTGTCATTGCGGTCACCGGCGTTAGGGCAGTTCAGGCGCTTCAATCAGAGCCTGGGCAAAAGCCTGGGCATCAAAAGGCTGAAGATCCTCAAGGCCTTCGCCCACCCCAATAAAGGCCACAGGGATTGGTTGTTGCTCTGCCAAGGCTAGAAGCACACCACCCTTTGCAGTGCCATCAAGCTTCGTCACCACCAACCCCGTTAGACCCAAAGCCTCATGAAAGGCTTTCACCTGCGCCAGCGCATTCTGACCTGTTCCACCATCGACAACCAGCCAAGTTTCGTGAGGGGCCTGCGCCATAGCCTTGGCCATGACTCGCTTCACTTTTTTGAGCTCTTCCATTAGGTGAAGCTGCGTGGGAAGCCTGCCCGCCGTGTCCACAATCACGCAGTCCACCTGACGGGCAAGCCCCGCCGATACAGCATCAAAAGCAATCGCAGCCGGGTCTGCCTGACCAGTTGGCGCAATGACATCAACGCTGTTGCGAGTTCCCCAGGTCAGCAGCTGCTCGCGGGCAGCGGCCCGAAAGGTATCCCCTGCTGCCAGCAAAACCTTGTTGCCCCTTTGCGTCTCGAAATGCGTGAGCTTTCCGATGGTGGTGGTCTTACCGGCTCCATTAACCCCCACGAGCATCACTACGCGCGGGGAAAAACTTGCGGCCTGCGAATCGCTGGGCTGAAGGCGCTGAAGGCGAGAGGCAAGAATATCGGCAAGCCGCCTACGAACCGCCTGCGGATCGTCCCCAACAGGAAGGGGTTCTTTGCGCAGCGAGTCACGAAGATCTTTGACAATAGCCTGACTTGCTCGAGCACCAACATCGGCCATAATCAAAGCGGACTCGACCTCCTCAAACCAGTCATCGTCAAGCTGAGCACTGCCGAAAAGTTGGCTGATTTGCGCCCGTGTTTTTGAAAGGCCAGCACCTAATTTCGAAAGACCGATGCGGTCTAGGAAACCTCTCATAACCAACAGCACTCCTATTCATAAACCTTCAGATGGCCTGCTAACGAATACCCGAAGAAGAACCATGCAGAAAACTCTAACAACTCTTGTCGCGATCACAGCGCGTCCGTCCTCGGCCTCCATTGTAGGGGCCGCCCCTTGGCGAAGCCTTAAGAGGTTGCTGCTTGCCTTTGTTGGGCTGCTCGCCCTAGGGCTACAGCCCCTTGGCGCAGAGGGTCTTCCAACCCTCGACAAGACTCTCGCCAACGGCATGCGCATTGTTGTTTTTGAAGACAGTCGTTCGCCCACGGCACTTCACATGGTTTGGATTCGGGCGGGCTCTATGGATGAAACAGACGGTAAATCCGGTATCGCCCATGTGCTTGAGCACATGATGTTTAAGGGCACGAAGACACTCGGCCCTGGCGAGTTCAGCAAAAAGGTCTCGGCCCTTGGGGGCCGAGAGAACGCGTTTACCTCGAGGGAGTACACCGGTTACTTTCAACAGGTTCATCGCGATGCGCTCTTTGAGGTCATGGCGCTTGAGGCCGACCGTATGCAAAACCTTGTCATTAACGACGACGAATTTGCGAAGGAGCTCAAGGTGGTGATGGAGGAGCGCCGGCTTCGAACCGATGACAGTCCCCAGGGGCGAAGCTTTGAAGCCCTAATGGCCACTGCCTTCATGGCCCACCCCATACGTAGACCTATTATTGGATGGATGAGCGACCTTGAGCAGCTTACTGCGAACGACGCGCGGGACTGGTACGCGCAGTGGTACAGGCCGCAATACGCGACCCTGGTGGTGGTGGGCAATGTCAATGCCCAGGCCGTCTTTGATAAGGCTCAGGCTCTTTACGCGAGCTGGGGCTCATCGACGACTGCCTCCAATAGCACGCAAGCAGTAACCCCTCGGGAGTTTGTGGAGCCTAATCAGCTTGGGCCACGCACAGCCGAAGTAACGGCCCCCGCGGAGAACCCTTTCTTTATTGATGCATGGAAGGCCCCCGTGCTTGGCTCAGGCGATGGTCCGTTGAGTCCCGACAACCCCAAGGCAAGGGATGTGGTGGCGCTATCGGTCTTGGCAAGCCTTCTCGATGACCCCAATACTGGCATTCTTGTTCAGTCGCTTGTACGTCAGCGGCAGCTCGCCCTTGGCCTTGGCGTAAGCAGCGACACCGTCTCAAGGGGGCCAGGCTTATTTACAATTACTGGCTCACCTCGGCCGGGCCGCAGCATTCAAGAGCTTCAGACGGCGATCGACGAGGTTATCAAGGCCTTTTTGGAAAAGGGCGTAAGCGAAGCCCAGCTCGAGAGGGTGAGGCGACAGGCCAAAGCGAGTCAGGTCTACCAGCAAGACTCACTCTTTTCGCGCGCCATGGTGACGGGCCGCCTGGCAATGACAGGTCGCCCCCTTTCTGACCGAATGGCCTGGCTTGTCATGCTCGATGAGATCAAGGCCGAGGATCTCAACCGCGTGGCGGCTCAGGTTCTACGCGATGAGAATCGCACCACCATTACGCTTAAGCCCACCGACCCAAAGGCGGCAGCTCGTCGGGGGCTAGGAAGCTCCATCCTTCGTCATTAGGTCAAGGTTAGCCAGTTATGAACACACGGTCTTTCGCAATTTCTTTGACCCTCGGTCTATGTCTTTTTCTTTCAAGCTTGAGCGGACTTCAAGCCAATGAAGTAAGCGCCCCCAAGCCGACCATCGAGCCGACAGCAAACGTCCAGTCCAAGCCCAGCCTGAGTCAGTTTGTCTCTGCAAAGAACAGTCGAGTTCTGTTTCAGCAGGCGCCCGACATTCCCATAATTGACCTTGCCATTGAGATTGATGCAGGCAGTCGTTGGGACCCCGAGGGCCTTGAGGGCTTGGCAGACCTAACGGCACAGATGGCCATGGCAGGGGTTCGCTCCGAGGCCAATCGCCCCGCCCTCAGTGAGGCAGAAATTGGAGAGGCCTGGGCAGATCTTGCTGTGGAGCAATCCATAAGCACCTCGCGAGACCGCGTTAGCCTGCGGTTTCGGTTTCTCTCCGACCCCAAGGTACGCGATGCAGCCGTTGCTCTTATCGCTCGGGTTCTTGCGGAGCCCGGCATGGTCGAGTCTGTTTTTGAACGTGAACGATCAACTGGTATTGCAAGTCTGAAAGAGTCCTTGGCTCGACCACAAACCCTTGCCACACGAGCCCTATGGCAGGCCATATACCAAGGCCATCCCTATGGA
>JAURCW010000122.1 GCA_030828265.1 Burkholderiales bacterium
CCTTAAAGAAAATCTCTGCCATACAGCATGACGATTCCTTCGTTCAGCGAGCGCAAGGTATTAGCCAAGAAATGCTTGGCTATGACCTGCCCGAAGACAAGCTTTCAAGTGCCTGGGTCAATGGCCTCGATATGCCCGACCTTCACGCTTATTGTGTTTTTCAGAGCCTTGTTCTGTCTGTTCAAAAAGCCAATGAGGACCGTGCCCCATGGCTAAGCGATTTACCCCTTAGCCCTCCGGTGCTTCGTAATATGGGTTACCACACGGTCAACATCAGTCCTTGCGCAGACGGTCGCCTCCAGGGGCTCCTGCCTTTCACTCTTCGAATGACACCTGCCGCCGAAATTTCGGTAAAGGCATTCGCCGGTGCAAGGTTTGATATTGAAGATGATATTGCCGACTGGACTCAGTCGGAGTTGCAACGCTTTGCTAACGAATCGGGCTACGACGCATCCCTCAATTACCTGAAATGTGTCGTCTACCACTTCAGCAGTTCAGCCCCCTGTGATGAGGGTTGCGCAGCCCACGGTAGTAACGATGAGAAAGCAATACATTGTGCAATTGAGGGGCTTGCCGACCTGCAGGCAGCCATACGCAATCTCTACGGCCATGGCGCCGAGCCCGTTGGTCTCGTTCTCGGTGTGGATACCGACACCGATGCTCTCCGTGTGCATCTCGCCGATGGCTCTGGAGCGATTCGTGCCGATCAGTTTTTAGATAGTGCGCAGCTATTCGCAGAGACGCTGGCTCTAAGCGGCTCGCAGGCCGAGCAGGTGCTTGTCGAACGCGTTCGCGCGGCCAGTTCGAACCCAGATGCGAATACCGTTGCCTTGGCCATCGGACTTTTGCGAGCTAACTTTTCGCAACTGCAGTATGTCATTGAGCATCACAATGGGCGCTATTCCGACGTCGGCCACGACGAGAAGTTTATTTGTGCGGGTGAGGCCGTTGCTTCTCTTCATCTTCGTAACCAATATTACTTTGCTCACCTCTCTACGGTTGAAGAGGGAGCTGCTGACCTTGACGTTGGCATTAAGATCTTCACCGCGCTTAACCTGTCCCGAGGACTGGCGATTCCAATTTTGGTGCATTTTCTCTTTGATGCGCGGGTATCGGGCGCACGTCAGCGTGCCGAGGAGCGATGCCGCCGGGTTAAGCATGCCATTGAGACGCGCTATCAGGCTTTGCATGATCGTCAGCAAATTAGATGTTTCCTGGCCGTTTCAGATATTGGAGGAACTGAAAGTGTCACTCCGGTTCCATCAAGTTACTCGGCAGCGATTCACTGACCAGCGGAGGTTTCTAGATCAATGAAAATTATGCGGGTCGAGAAAACGTTAGTGTCGACGAATCGAATTGATGCATTCGGCCATCGTCCGTTATTGGTTGTGCAAGAGCGTGTGGGGGGTAGCTACAGTGTGGCCGTCGACGCCGTGGGCTGTGTGCCCGGTGACTGGGTAATCTGTGTTGGCTCTTCTGCTGCCCGCGATGCAGCAGGTGCTAAAGACTTTCCCTCCGATCTCACCATTGTTGGAATTATCGACCGATGGGAAGCGCAGGCCTAGGAATGGAAATTTATAAGGTTAGCCAAGAGCTTGTCTGCACAAAGCGTAGTCCAGGGCTTGGTTTTCACTCTCTGCGTGTGCTCGAGGCAGCCGATGGCAGTCTTGCTGTGGCCACCGACCCCGTCGGCGCACCTGCGGGGAAATGGGTATTCACCACTATTGGTACGGCAGCGCGCTATGCCATGTCCGATCCAAGCGTAGTAACCGACCTCACAATTTGTGGGCTTATTGATAACTGGGAGTAGTTTTTTTCTTTTTTAAAAAAGGAGTAGTGAAATGGCAAGTGTGACTGGTATTGCTTTAGGAATGATCGAAACCCGTGGTCTTGTTCCCGCCATCGAGGCCGCTGATGCCATGACCAAGGCTGCCGAAGTTCGCCTGGTCGGCCGTCAGTTTGTCGGTGGTGGTTATGTGACGGTCTTGGTTCGCGGTGAGACAGGTGCCGTGAATGCCGCGGTTCGTGCAGGTGCCGATGCCTGTGAACGCGTAGGTGATGGTCTTGTTGCTGCCCACATTATTGCTCGGGTGCATCAAGAGGTTGAAGGCATTCTTCCTTCGGCACCAAGTGCCTAATTGTTGAGAGAATCTGCGCCTGATGTCTGGCGCGCATAAAGGAGGTTTTATATGGCTACAGTGTCTGGAATTGCACTTGGCATGATAGAAACACGCGGTCTTGTCCCCGCCATTGAGGCAGCTGATGCCATGACCAAGGCTGCCGAGGTGCGCCTCGTCGGTCGACAGTTTGTGGGTGGGGGTTATGTCACTGTGCTTGTTCGTGGTGAGACGGGCGCTGTGAACGCCGCGGTTCGTGCTGGGGCAGATGCCTGCGAGCGTGTTGGTGACGGCCTTATTGCCGCCCACATTATCGCGCGTGTGCATCAGGAGGTTGAAGGTATTCTTCCATCCAAGCCAACAGCCGCGGGCAGTGGAAGAGACGGTGAGCTCTCGACAGTTCAAAGCTAAGCGCTAACGGGATGGGTATTGGGGCATCCCGCTTGGGGGGTAATAATGGAAGACAAAGAAATTGAAGGCTGGGACTACAGGGCAAAGCCAAGCTCCCTGTCGCGACGCTTTGAGTTTTCAAGTTATGCCCAGACCCGCGATTTCCTTGATCGTCTCGATCAGTTAAGTCAGCAGACTGGGCTTTACCCTCACAGCACAAACTTTGGCACCGGCTACGTCAACCTAACCATTGACCTCGATGTGGATGCCGAGGCCTACCGAGCCTTTGCTGTCCAGGTTGGCCAGCTCTACCGTGCATGAAGGTTATTGCTGTCGTCAACCAAAAGGGAGGCGCTGGAAAGACAACTCTGGCGATGAACTTGGCAGGGGGCTTGAGTAGGCATGGTGAGACTTTGGTTCTTGATTTGGATCCTCAAGGTTCGTCTGTGCAGTGGGCAAGTCAAGGGACTACCCGGTTTCCCGCCGTCGTTAAAAGGCCGATCCCCAGGTTTGACACTGCATCTCTAAGAAAGGCCTACAGTGAGTTCACCTACATTGTTATGGATTGTCCGCCTTCACTCGAGAGCGATGCGAGCTTAGCCGCGCTGCGGTCTTGCAATCTGGCAATCATTCCTGTCCTTCCTTCGCCGGTCGATCTCTGGGCTAGTCTGCGGCTTCCAACCGAGCTCGATCTTGCGAAACAGGCCAATCCGGGTCTTCGTAGTCTTATGGTTATTAATCAGTTAGAGCCTGCGAGTGCTTTGTCATCGGCCATGCATGGAGCCCTTGAAGAATTCGGGCTTCCTGCGGCCAAAACAGCCATCCGACGTCGAGCGATCTATCGAACGGCCGCTCTTGATGGCGTAACGGTTTACGAACTCGGTCGGCGGGCAGAGGCTGCCGTCCAGGAATTTGAATCACTACTCGACGAGGTAAAGAATGAGCTCGCTTAAATCAAAGTTAGCAGCCAGTGTGAAGCAGGCGAAAGAATCACCCGACGGGGCAAAGCCACACAGCAATAAAGAGCGCACGCCTGCCAAGACGCAACAAAAGGCTGAGCCGCAGAAGACTCGGTCGGCGTCTGTAAACGCCTCTGTTCATGCCAATGTTGTCGCCAGCCATCAAGAACTCTTTCCCTCCCGGGTCTGGCCTGACTGAGGTGCAAAGCATGAAAACGTATGGGCCTCGTCAAGCACGATTTGTCTCTCCCTCGGCGCCAAGCCGCCTTGTGAATGAGCCAAGCCCTGCCACGGTTCGACCGGTTAACGATCGATCTGTAGCTGCAGGTGGCAATACATCGTTGCTTTCAAACTATCTCGTGCCAATTGAGCCTTACTACAGGCCTGTTGCCGATGAGGTCAGCCTCTTTGAGGCGGCGTACTCGGTTCGCATGCCTATGATGCTCAAGGGCCCTACAGGCTGTGGAAAGACGCGGTTCGTCGAGTACATGGCCTGGCGCTTAGGAAAGCCACTTGTAACCGTTGCTTGCAATGAAGACATGACAGCCTCCGACCTTGTAGGCCGGTACCTTCTTGATGCAGATGGAACGCGTTGGCAGGATGGACCACTGGCCCTGGCTGCACGCCACGGTGGCATTTGTTACCTTGATGAGGTTGTTGAGGCAAGGCAGGACACCACTGTGGTGATTCATCCCTTAACCGATGCACGACGAATACTTCCGCTTGAGCGCAAGGGCGAGGTCATCGAGGCCCATCCCGATTTCCAGGTGGTCATTTCGTACAACCCGGGCTATCAGTCACTCATGAAAGACCTTAAGCAGTCGACAAAGCAACGGTTTGGTGCGCTCGACTTCTCCTATCCCGAGCACCAGGTGGAGGCCGAGATTGTTGCGCATGAG
>JAURCW010000016.1 GCA_030828265.1 Burkholderiales bacterium
GTCATTACTAATAACGTCGAGCTTCTTTTGAACCTCGCCCTGGACGTTTATGCTCTGACCGTCCGATGAACCTGAGGCAAAGTTCCCGTGTAGGCCGGCAAGTTCGCCAAATGCAACGGACTTCGCAATAGCCTTGCAAGCCATGGCGATATCGAGAATTAGAGCGTTAAATTCGCCGCTGGCGTCTGGGAAGCGACGTCTTTCCTGAATCAGGAATTGCGTCAGCGTATGACTCATCATTGGGCTAAGTTCCACTCCAAATCTCCCTTAGTTCTGCGACCGGTTGGCTTTTGTCTGAAGCTCGTACTTTATTCAATAAAGCCAGCCTAAGTCTTCAGATATAGTGAGCAATCGGTATAAGGATCGCTGAATAAAGCCGCCCCTATTAGATGGGACTGGCGCCGCTTAACTCCTCGGCCTCGGAGCAATTCTCCGGGTGTGTCTTGGCCCCCGATGATTTCTCGGAATGGTCAATGCCAGGGGAGATCGTTGACTGGGAGCTGGCAAAAAATGCGTCGAGGAGTGGCCTACCTTGTGCTAGCACGAAATCACGAAAGTCTTGTGCGGCGCGGGACATGGTCTTGCTGCGACCAACGACATACCAAGTTCGTACAACGGGGGTATCGTGTACGTTAAGTACGCAGAGCTCGCCATGGGCAAGCTCCAAACCCACTGTATGCAGAGAAACAAACGAAATTCCCAGGTCCGCCATAACCGCTTGTTTAACTGTTTCGTTAGACGACATCTCAATGGTTGAAAGTGGTCGGAATCGCACCTGGTCAAAGAATTGCTGCATCACCGAACGTGTTCCTGAGCCAGGTTCACGAACGATGATTTCTTCTTGATCAAGCATACTCAGCTTCAGTGGGCCGTGTTGGGCGAGCCGATGGCTGGGCGAGGCAATGAAGCCGTGGGGATGATCGGCGAAGGCCTTTGCAACAACATCGAGATCTTTTGGAGGCTTTCCCATGATTGCGATATCAATGGCTTTGTCTTGCATGAGCTTAATCAGGTCTTCGCGGTTCCTAACCTCAATGACAACACTCACACCCGGGTGGGTTTTCCGAAAACCTGCCAAGAGTTGAGGAAGTATGTAAATGGCGGTGCTCACCAGGCCAATCGAGAGGCTTCCAGTCTCGACGCCTTGGAGTTTGGTCATCATGGACTCCGCCTCTTTAAGGGCGCTAAGAATTCGACGTGCGTAGACTAAAAAGTATTCGCCCGCACTTGTCAGGCAGACACCTCGTCCTTGGCGTGTGAATAATGAAATACCGAGGTCAGCCTCAAGGTCTTTCATTTGCATAGAGACCGCTGGAGCCGTGAGATGCAGTTCTTCTGCTGCGCGTGCAAAACTACTATGGCGCGCCGCAGACGTGAAAATACGAAGCTGTCGTAGCGACAAATTTTTCACTTAGTCTTCTCCCCTTATGCTGATTAAGTCAGTCTTATAGGTATTTATCAGCAAAACTTACTTTACCTGATAACCCGGTTTGCAAAAAATGGGGGCTTACTACTACTGGGGAGAGACCTTGAATCTGGTCATATTTGATCTTGACGGTACCTTGATCGAGACAGCAGGCGAAATTGGTCTAGCAGTTAATCGCACGCTCGAAGACTTTGAGCTTGACCCCGTTAGCGACTCCGATGTCCGTCGTTGGATTGGTCACGGAACAGGCTGGCTGATGAAGCAGGCCTGGATGGACAAGGGTAGGGACCCTGAAAGTGACAAAGATGCTTGGAGCAAGGTCATGGAGCGGTTCGTACACCACTATTTTGAAACCGCCGGTACCTTGAGTTATCCCTATCCGTACGTCATCGATACGCTTGAGAAGCTTGGTGAGATGGGCGTTAAGAGAGCCGTCCTCACTAACAAAGAGGCGCGTTTTACCGATCGGGTTCTTGCGGCCCATGGCTTAGAGAACGGTCTTCTTGATGGGGTGGTGTCTGGAGATACATTACCCGTGAAAAAGCCAGATCCTTCCGGCATTCATCATCTTCTAGGTCAATTCAATGTAGGCGTTGAGAGCGCTTTGTTTGTTGGTGATTCGGAGACCGACATCAAAACTGCCAAAGCGGCGAAGGTGGTCTGTTGGGCTGTGCCTTATGGGTATAACCACGGTCGGCCCGTTGCTGACGAGAACCCCGATCGCGTCGTTGACGATGTTCGCCCTGTTCTCGATTATTTCTCTGCGCTGCAGAATCTTTCAAAAGCACAACAACACTAAAGGGGAGCCCCATGGCACTTATTTCATTACGACAACTTCTCGACCATGCTGCCGAGCATGGCTACGGATTGCCTGCTTTTAACGTTAATAATATGGAGCAGATTCACGCCATCATGCAGGCTGCCCATGAAGTGGATAGCCCAGTCATTCTTCAGGCCTCAGCTGGAGCCCGGAAATACGCAGGAGAGCCGTTTCTTCGACGCCTCGTGGAAGCCGCCATTGAACAGTACCCCCATATTCCCGTTTGTATGCATCAAGATCACGGTGGGTCCCCCGCAGTTTGTCAGGCCTCGATTCGAAGTGGTTTCTCAAGTGTGATGATGGACGGGTCTTTGAAGGAAGACATGAAGACGCCCTCCGACTATGCCTACAATGTTGACGTCACGAGCAGGGTGGTTGACATGGCCCACGCCGTTGGTGTTTCGGTTGAGGGTGAACTCGGCTGCCTGGGCTCGCTTGAAACAGGAACAGCGGGCGAGGAGGATGGTGTTGGAGCAGAAGGCGTGCTTGATCATTCTCAGTTGCTCACCGATCCTGACGAGGCGGCCGACTTTGTCGCCAAGACCCAGGTCGATGCGCTGGCGATTGCGATTGGTACGAGCCATGGCGCCTACAAGTTCAGCCGCCCACCCACGGGCGATATTCTTGCAATTGGGCGCATCAAAGAAATTCATTCGCGCATTCCCAACACGCACTTGGTGATGCATGGTTCCTCCAGTGTCCCCCAGGAGTGGCTCGAAACCATTCGTCAGTACGGAGGTGAAATCAAGGAAACCTACGGCGTTCCCGTGGAGGAGATCGTCGAGGGCATTAAGCATGGCGTTCGTAAGGTCAACATTGATACCGATATTCGGCTCGCCATGACAGGAGCGATGCGCAAGCTTATGCATGCAACGCCCGAAGAGTTCGATCCACGAGCATTCTTCAAGGCGGCCACAGCGGCGGCAAAGGGTATTTGCAAGTCGCGTTTTGAGGCGTTCGGCTCGGCCGGCAAGGCATCGACCATTCGTGTTATCCATATGGACACCATGGCCGCCCGCTACTTAAAAGGAGAGCTGAAGGCGGTCGTACATTAGGTCAGCCATGCTAGTCAACAATCGGGTTCCGAAAGCTGTCTTATTTGATGTTGACGGAACGCTGGCCGAGACGGAGCGAGATGGCCATCTTGTCGCCTTCAATCGCGTCTTTCAGGCGCTTGGCATTCCTTGGGTCTGGACCGATGAGGATTACCAATGGCTTCTCAAGACCACGGGTGGCCTAGAACGTATGCGGGTTTATGCGCAGCACTGCGGTCAGTTACAGTTTTTAGAAGGGGATGGCGCTCAGCGCCTTCAAGAAGCTCATAAACTTAAGAATAAGCTCTACGCAGAGCTTGTAAGTCAGGGGGCGGTGAAGCCACGGCCAGGTGTGGCGGCGTTTATTCAGGACCTATTGCAGCAGGGAGTGATCTGGACGGTTGTGACAACGACAAGCCGCGCAAACTTTGACGCCCTTTATAAAGCCAGCCTAAAACCTGCCGGTGTTCCGCCTCCTCAGTTTGCCGTTTGCGGTGAGGATGTCGAGCATAAGAAGCCTGATCCCGAGGCCTATCTTCAAGCTCTGCATCGCCTTCAACTTCGGCCGGTGGACTGCCTAGCTGTCGAAGATGCTCCCAACGGACTTAAAGCGGCACGTGCAGCGGGCATTGCCTGTCTCGTAGTCCGCTCGGTCTACTTTCAATCGGGCCCTTGGGATGGGGCCTACGAGGTGCGCGACAGTTTTCTAAGTTAACCTTAGATTTTTTCTAGGGTTGAATTCGATGCAGGTAGAAAAGACAACACTCGAGCAGTTTCTATCGACGCACCTTCGGAAAGATCTGCATCAATCGGGTCTTCATTCAATTACCTTGCAGATTTCAAAGGCCGTTGTATCAATAGCCAAGATGACTTCTAAAGGGGCCTTAGCAGGCGTGCTCGGGAGTCTCGAGTCACAGAATGTTCAAGGAGAGACACAAAAAAAGCTTGACGTCTTGGCCGATGAGGCGTTCATAAATGCGCTCAAGCAGGCAGGTTGCGTTCTGGGACTCGCATCGGAAGAAAACGAGCAGCCTCTTTTTCTGAGCACGCAGGGTTCAGACCATGGCTACCTTGCGGTCTTTGACCCCCTTGATGGTTCGTCGAATATCGATGTCAATGTTTCGGTGGGTTCTATTTTTTCTGTCTATGCCGCCCCGAGGGAACGGCCTGCAAGCCTACAAGATTTTCTAAGGCCAGGCCTTGAGCAGCTTCTTGCGGGTTATGCCGTGTATGGCCCTGCAACCATGCTGGTCATTTCCTTTGGACAGGGTACCCATGGTTTTACTCTCGACCCCGAGTCAGCTCGCTTTTTTCTTACCCATCCTTCGATGCGAGTGTCCGAGCAGAGCGCGGAGTTTGCCATTAACACAAGCAACGAGAGGTTTTGGGAGCCGCCTATTCATCGTTACATTGATGAGTGCAAGAAGGGGAAGACGGGCGGCCGGGCAAAAGACTTCAATATGCGTTGGGTGGCAAGCATGGTGGCTGATGTGCATCGTATCTTGATGCGCGGTGGGGTCTTTATGTATCCACGTGACACCCGCGACCCTTCAAAACCTGGCCGATTGCGACTGATGTACGAGGCCAAGCCCATGGCCATGATTATTGAGCAGGCGGGCGGTCTTGCCTCGACGGGAAGAGAGCGCCTTTTAGAGCTAGTTCCTAACAATATTCATCAGCGCGTACCCGTTGTTTTGGGCTCGAAAGACGAGGTTGAGCGTATTGGTGAGTATCACGCTGACTACGATCAGGAGAAGGCTTAATTAGTCGCTTCTTGCAGGGTGAATAGCTGGCGAGTTCATGGACGCTCGTTAATCAACAGCAAATCGCTTTCGTGCCTGCCTTAGCGCCAGTAGCAGACCAATCGCAATGGTGGGCACTGCAAAGGCTGTAACAATGTCGATGGGCACCGAGTAGCCCAATGCCTTCGCACCCTTTGCAAGGTATTGCACAAGGCCAACACTATAGTACGTAAGAACAACAAGCGAGAGCCCCTCAACGGTCTGCTGAAGCTTTAACTGCAGCTGGGCCCGGCGGTTCATACTTGCCAGCAGGGCTTGATTCTGACGTTCGGTCATGAACTCGATGCGAGTTCTCAGAATTTGAGTCGTGCGCGAGACACGGTCTGAGAGCTCTCGCAACCTGCGTTGCGTCCATCGGCAGGTGCGAATGGCGGGCTCAAATCGGCGGTCCATAAATTCCGAGAGTGTCTGGACCCCCGTGATGGGGGTTTCTTTGAGCTCTGCGAGGGCTCGACGTACGAGCTCGGAATAGGCCTCGCTGGCGGTGAAGCGAAGCCCGTGCATGGAAATCCAGTCTTCTACCTTTGAGGCGAGGCTTGAAAGGCCATTAAGCAGTTGTTCATGAGGGGTTGACTCGTTTTCAGGCTGGACGGCCTGATGCTTGGCCATCTCGTTGGCCCAATGAGAAAGTTCATTCTCGGCGCGCTTAAGCGGGTCAGACAGGCCTTTTGCATGTGGCAGTGACAACATGGACATCATGCGATAGGTATCAATGTCAATAAGCCGCTGAGCAACCCGGCCAGCCTGGCGAGACCCCATGCCCTGGTGTTGAACCAGCAGACGAACAAAGCCGTTAGAGTCGAGTTGCAGGTCGGTCCAGACCTGCGCATTAAGGGACCCAAGAATGGTTGAACCAATGAGTGTATTACCAGAAAAAAGTGGGGATAAGGTTGCTGCGTCATCAACACGCGGACCGGGCCGGATGATTAAGTCGCTTGCAGCAATTCGATTTTGAAAAGCGTTTTGCGGAAGCGGATGACCAAGATTACTTAGTAGGGTTTGGAAGTCTTCAAGCAATAAATGACGGCTTGTTGACCAATCGTGGCTGTCATCTTTAGTGCCTGCCTGATGAAACAGGCAGAGTGTTGAAAATTCCCCGTGCAGTTCCCAACGCAGCAAGAGGCGTGCGGGCGGTTCCGCAATTTGAATGAGCTTATAGCCCGGGCTGCTGGCGAGCCTCGAGGCCTCGGGGTAACAGGCGAGAACCTGATCAATCCATCGAATTTGGGTTTCGCGCTCTTGCTGCCCCGACATAAGGAACGCCTGGCTGCAGACACGCTCCTCTGGCCATAAGGCAATGGGTGGACGGGCATGCACTTCGTGATGAAGGTTCGAGCGCTGCGAGTAATCGTGGAGGGGGTGATTCATAGTGCATCCTTCGGGCATTGCGAGTGAATTGGCCAACAGCGATTCATCGGGCCTTGGCCCAATAGCGAATGGATTCGGTGATTTGTTCTTCCAGGTAGGCCCCGTAGAAGTCAACCGAGCTGTAGCCGATAAGGGGTGCGCGCAGGGGTGAAAGTTGCTGATTGACTGCTGTAACAGAGGGCACAACACGAATCTTGTGGGCTTTTGCCCAAGTGCGCGGAGACAGGCTTACCGGTAGCCTGAGCCCCTGTGAAGGATCACCACTGGGGTTGGGCAGGGGTGTTGAGTCGTCGATGTCGAATTCAACAATTGCAATTGGGGGTAGTCCACTGGCTTTTAACCGCGGCAGCAACTGGTCGTTCGCAACTAGCCCGCACCAGGGGCAGTACCTTGAGCTAGCAAAAATAAGCAGGCCCTTAAACTGGCCTTCGTGAAGCTGTTTCGAGATCGTATCAATCTGCTTGGCTTTGAAAATTTGAATAGTCATCAGTCAAACCCGCTTTCATAGAGAAAGCCTTCGCTTGTGCAGCGCATCACAAGTTCATGTTGACTATATGCGATTAAAGGCATATTTTCCTATTCCATGTCGAAACAGCTTTCTACCAACCTCATGGGTGACCACATGTCAGAGTCAGACTGCCGCGCATCTTCAGCGACTTCGGCGGCCTTTCAGCCCTGGGTGAGTCAAGATCAGGCCGATATTGAGTTTATTTTAGAGCGAGCCTCGCGTTATTTTTCATTGCTTGCGGAGCCCGCGCGGCTTCGCATTCTTCAAGCGGTGTGCGACAAAGAGTGCTCGGTTCAAGAAATAGTGGGGCAGACAAGTCTTCCCCAGCCCAACGTGTCACGGCATCTTAGTCTTTTATTCAATGCTGGCGTGTTGTCGCGTCGACGCGAGGGGACGTTTGTGTTTTACAAGGTGTCCGATCCACTGGTCACCCAGCTTTGCCGTACGGTCTGTGTGCATTTGGCAACGTCTGAGCCTGCTAAGCCAATGGTTGTCTAGCCAGGGTGGTGCGGGCGTTTGTTTGCGTAGGTTGAGATTAGGGTAGTTCTGTTGTTGAAGTTGCTTGTGTTGTAGGCCATTTCGAGCTGTGCTTCGTAGTCAGGTGGGTATCGAAAAGGCTATAAAAAAATAAGCCTAACCGGGAGAGAAATTTGAATAAATCCATTGCCATGTCGGGGCGAGTTATTAAGGCGCCCGAGAATTTCCTTGTTAAGGAGGATGCAAAGTCCCCCGAGACCATGCGCCGAAAGTTTTTGGCGGCCACAGCGGCCGGTGCGGGGCTTGGCCTTGCTTCCGTAGCCAAGGCTGCCTCTAACCCTGTTTCTGGTCAGGGTGACCCCAACATTCTTGAGCTTCCTATGCACACGACAGGGCTGGGTATGCCCGTTGCGGCCAACGGCTACGGTGTTCCTTCGCAGTTTGAGAAGGGCTTGCAGCGCCGCGAAAGTCCGGGCCTCACCCGAGTCTCTGCGGCCTCGGTTGCTTTTACGCCCTTGCAAGGTACGTTCGGAATTATTACTCCCAGCGGCCTTCACTTCGAGCGCCATCACCAGGGCTGGTGGGACATTGACCCGTCCAAGCACCGACTCATGATTAACGGTATGGTGAAAACGCCCAAGGTTTACACCATGGACGACATCATGCGTCTGCCGTCGGTTTCTCGCATCCACTTCATTGAGTGCGGCGCCAATACCGCCATGGAGTGGGGCAATGTGGCCGTACCCACCGTTCAGTACACGCACGGGATGGTCTCGTGCTCCGAGTTCACTGGGGTTCCCTTGTCTGTTCTTCTTGAGCATGCCGGCTATGACAAGAAGAAGGGGAAATACATTCTTGCCGAAGGGGCCGATGGCTCCGGTATGACCCGTACCATACCGCTTGATCGCGCCCTTGACGATGTCATTGTTGCCTACGGTATGAACGGTGAAATGCTCCGGCCGGAAAATGGCTACCCCTTAAGGCTTGTTGTTCCTGGTATTCAGGGTGTGTCTTGGGTGAAGTGGCTTCGGCGTATTGAGGTCGGCGACATGAAGTGGGCCACAAAAGACGAGGCCATTCACTACGTGGACCTTATGCCCGATGGCACCCATCGCCAGTACAGCGGCATTCAAGAGGCTAAGTCAGTTATTACCTCACCCTCCGGTGGTCAAATTCTGCTTGATAAGGGCTTTCACAACATTTCGGGTCTCGCCTGGTCGGGGCGCGGAAAAATTAAGCGAGTGGATGTCTCTGTTGATGGCGGAAAGAACTGGCGCACGGCGCGTCTTGAAGGTCCTATCCTTTCAAAGGCTTTCACACGCTTTAATATCGACTGGGTCTGGAACGGCAAGAACGCATTCTTGCAGTCGCGTTGCATTGATGACACGGGCTACGTGCAGCCTACCGTTCACCAATTACGTGAAGTGCGGGGTACACGTTCGATCTATCACAACAACATGATTCAGACTTGGTGTGTGGCTGAGTCGGGGGAGGTGAGCAATGTCCAAGTGGGTTAATTCAATGGTCGCGGGGCTAGCCCTCGCTGTGGTGGGGTCGTCGGTCATGGCCTTTGATGGTATTGGCCGCAAGGCGACTCCCGACGAAATTAAGGCCTGGGACATCGATGTTCGTCCCGACTTCAAGGGTCTGCCTAAGGGCTCGGGGTCGGTTGCGAAAGGTATGGAGGTATGGGAAGCCAAGTGCGCCGCGTGTCATGGTGTCTTTGGTGAGAGCACCGATGTATTCACACCCATTGCCGGGGGTACTTCCCCAGAGGACATAAAAACAGGTCGAGTTGCAAACCTGGCCCGGAAAGATTTTCCTCAGCGCACAACCATGATGAAGGTCGCGACGGTGTCGACCTTGTGGGACTACATTAACAGGGCCATGCCCTGGACAAATCCTAAGACTTTAACGGTCGAGGAAGTCTACGCAACTGTTGCCTACATTCTTAATTTGGCCGAGGTGGTACCAGAAGACTTCGTGCTCTCGGACAAGAATATCGCCGAGGTGCAAGCCAAACTACCCAATCGCAATGGTATGACTTCAAATCACGGTTTATGGGACGTCAAGGGTAAACCTGATGTTAAGAATGTGGCATGTATGAAAAACTGTAAACCAGAAGTGAAGGTAACCTCGTTCTTGCCTGGGTCTGCGGTTGATAGCCACGGAAACCTTATTGAGCAGAATCGTCCCATCGGGCCTGCTCGGGGTTTGGATACAACTAAGAAGCAGTAAGTTCTCCTCTTTAGTCTTCGAGAGGTGGGTTATCGAAGACGTCATGCAGGTTACCCACATCTCATTTGAAAGGAGCTTTAAATGAAAGTAGAGCGCAGAGACGTACTGAAAGTTGGTGGTGGAGCAGCTGTATATTCCGCCCTTGCCTCCATGGGTTTTTTTGCTGCTAATCCCGCCATGGCCTCGTGGAACAAGGACTGGTTTGCCACCAAGTCCATCGCTGACACCTTAAAAGTAATGGGCGTAGGTTCTACGGCGGAGTCGTCCGATATCAACATCACCTCGCCTGACATTGCTGAGAACGGCGCGGTTGTTCCTGTTGGCGTTGCAAGCAACCTTCCAAAGACTCAAATGGTTGCTGTCATGGTTGAGAAGAATCCCTCGATGATGGCTGGCTTCTTCGAGTTCTCAGACGGTGCAGTACCCGACGTATCCATGCGTGTGAAGATGGGTCAGAGCTCCGATGTCTACGCCCTTGTAAAGGCTGACGGTAAGTTCTATATGTCCAAAAAAGAAATTAAGGTCACCCTGGGTGGTTGCGGCGGTTAATTTTTTGCCTAATTCAGCAAATACCTTAGAAGGCATTTTTCCGATTCAAGATTGAAAGGAGTTTCACAATGGCACGTCCAATGAGAATTCGAGCCCGTATGGCAGGCGACATCGCTGATGTTCGCGTACTTATGGCTCACGAAATGGAAACGGGTACCCGTAAGGGATCTGATGGCAAGCCTATTCCCGCCTGGTTTATTAACGAGGTGACTGCACAGCACAACGGCAAGACCGTCATGACTGCGCAGTGGGGTCCTGCGGTATCTAAGAATCCTTATATGCAGTTCAAGGTAAAAGGCGCCAAGGCCGGTGACAAGGTTGCCGTAACTTGGAAAGATAACAAGGGCGAAACGCGGACCGACGAGGCCGCTATTGCCTAAAATGTGCACGCAGAAAGGGGCGGATTGATTCCACCCCTTTTTCACTGCAACGTTGCCCTTCGCTTCGTGCAGGGCAAAGCTGGGGTCGCTAAGACCATGGATTTAAAAAAGGGGACACAACTATGACTAAACCATTGCGTACCGGATTTCTATCCGCATTCCTCGCTCTGGGCTTTGCAATGCAGTCGGCGCATGCCTTAGAGACGAAAACCGAAACCGAGAAAGGCATCGACCGTTATCGCGAGCTTATTGCTGACGGGAATCCTGCCGATCTTTATGAAATGGAAGGGGAAGAGCTTTGGAAAAAGCCCGCTGGACCAAAGAACGTCTCGCTTGAGACTTGTGATCTAGGCCTCGGTGCCGGCGTGGTCAAGGGTGTTTATGTTTCCCTCCCACGTTACTTTGCAGACGCAGGAAAGGTCATGGATCTTGAAATGCGACTTGCCCACTGCATGAAGACTATCCAAGGTATTGAGGTCAAGGACTCGAAGTACAACAAGGATGACCATAAGAAAATTATCGCTCTGGCCACTTATGTAGCTGCGCAGTCCAAGGGTATGCCTGTTGCTGTGCCTCAGGGGCATGCCGAGGAAAAACGACTTTACGAGGTCGGTAAGCGTGTGATCTTTTATCGGGCCGGCCCCTACGACTTTGCTTGTGCAACTTGTCATGCTTCCGACAACACCCGCATTCGTCTGCAAGGCCTTCCTAACCTTACGACAAGCGAGCCTGCGGGAAAGGCCTTCACTTCTTGGCCTGCCTATCGAGTGGGTAACGGTCAGCTCTGGCCCATGCAAAAGCGCATCAATGACTGCTACAGGCAACAACGTTTCCCTGAGCCCGTTTACGGCTCCGAGGCGACTGTTGCTCTGCAGGTATACATGGGTGTGAATGGCAAAGGTGTGGCTTCGCTTGCGCCAACCATCAAGCGCTAATTAGGGGGAAAAGCAAATGAAAAAGCGTATTTACATTGCATTGGCTGCAGCCTCTGTCGCTCTTGCCGGATGTGCCGGTTCCTATTCGTCGGCTGACTACGACAAAATGGCGAAAGACGTCATCATGAAGTCCTTCGTGCCAACAGGTCAGTCAAAGATGGAGTGGCTCAACCAGGATGCGGTCAACCTAGCCTGTACTGAGGCTGATATTAGCGGTAAAGATATCGACTCCGCCGTTCGTAAAAAGGTTGAAGACGAGAACATGAAGCTCATTAAGTTTCCTGCGGACGGTAACTATTTTGGGGACTGGAAGGCCGGTGAAAAGCTTGCCCAAAGTGGTAAGGGCGGTACCTGGCGTGATAAGCCTGGTGCCGCGAATGGTGGAAACTGTTACAACTGCCACAAGATCTCCAACACTGAAATTTCTTACGGAACCCTTGGGCCAAGCTTATACCAGTACGGCAAGCTTCGTGGCAATTCAGAAGCTGTTGTGAAGTACACCTGGGGCAAGATTTACAATGCGAAGGCCTATAACGCTTGTACCAATATGCCTCGCTTTGGTCACGCTGGGATTCTTACCGAAGCTCAGATGAAGGATCTCATGGCGCTCTTGCTTGATCCCAATTCACCGGTTAACAAAAACTAAGATTGTGAAGGCGTTTCGGGTAGAGGCTAGGCTCTACCTGAAACTTCCGAAGTGGGTGGTCTTGGGCTTGTTTTCTTGCCAGATCATCGTGTGACCAGCCGTCTTTGACGGCTTCTTTTTTA
>JAURCW010000182.1 GCA_030828265.1 Burkholderiales bacterium
CGTGGCTGTGGTCCTAACAAAGATCACGTGCTTCTTAAGCTCGATCACCTTGGCGCAGAAAAGATTCTTAAAAAACTGCCTTCCATTCGCGAGATTGCGATTAAGTTTGCCAACGTCGATCCCATCAAAGAGCCCATCCCCGTTGTACCAACCATTCACTATCAAATGGGCGGTATTCCGACTAACATTCACGCGCAGGTGGTTGCCCCTAAAAATGGCAATCCCAACGCCGTGGTGGACGGACTCTACGCCATCGGCGAATGCGCCTGCGTCTCTGTGCATGGTGCCAATCGCCTTGGCACGAACTCGCTGCTCGATCTCGTGGTGTTTGGCCGTGCGGCTGGTAATTTCATTGCCGAACAAAACCTTCAGGCGGCCTCGCATCGAGACCTTCCCGAGAACGGAGCAGACGTCTCACTGGCTCGTCTTGCAAAGCTTGAGGGCTCCACGCAAGGTGAGAAAGTGCAGGACGTCGCCAACGATATTCGTAACACCATGCAGAACTATTGCGGTGTTTTTCGAACCAGTGAGCTACTTTCGGAGGGCGTCAGCAAAATCAAGGCGCTCGCCGAGCGCGCCGAGTCCATTCATGTGGCGGACAAGTCCAAGGTCTTCAATACGGCGCGTGTTGAAGCGCTTGAGCTTGCAAACCTGGTGGAAACCGCTAAGGCCACCATTGTGTCGGCGGAGGCCCGCAAAGAGAGTCGTGGGGCCCATGCACATCGTGACTTCCCCGAGCGCGACGATGCCCAGTGGATGCGGCACTCACTTTGGTACAGCGACAACAATCGGCTTGACTACAAGCCCGTTAACTTAAAGCCGCTTACGGTCGAAACCTTCCAACCTAAAAAACGAACTTTTTAATCAGGGGCATTGCTACCATGACCACACGATCGATTCGTTTCTCAATTTACCGATACGACCCCGATAAGGACAGCCGTCCCCGCATGCAGGACATCACGGTTGAGCTTCAACCCACCGACAAGATGCTCCTTGATGCTCTGATGCGCATCAAAAGCGATGTTGATGACTCTCTGTCCTACCGGCGCTCCTGCCGCGAGGGGGTCTGTGGTTCGGATGCCATGAACATTAACGGTAAAAACGGGCTTGCCTGTATTACCAACCTTAATGAGCTTAAAGAGCCCATTGTTTTACGGCCACTTCCGGGACTACCTGTTGTTCGCGACCTTATCGTCGACATGACCCAGTTCTTCAAGCAATACCATTCCGTCAAGCCGTTTCTCATCAATGAGAACCCACCTCCTGAGAAAGAAAGGCTCCAGTCTCCCGAGGAGCGGGAAGAGCTTGACGGTCTTTACGAGTGCATTCTTTGTGCCTGCTGCTCTACCAGCTGCCCATCCTTCTGGTGGAACCCCGACAAGTTTGTGGGTCCCGCAGGCCTGCTTCAGGCCTATCGGTTTATTGCTGACAGTCGTGATCAGGCAACCAGCGAACGGCTCGATAATCTCGAGGACCCCTACCGATTGTTCCGTTGTCACACCATCATGAACTGTGTCGATGTTTGCCCTAAGGGGTTAAATCCAACCAAGGCGATCGGTAAGATTAAAGAGCTGATGGTTCGCCGTGCTGTCTAGCAAGGGCGAGTAGGGGCGACTGGTTATCAGCATGAGCCAGGCCGACGATCAATCCATTCATCCAACGGTCTTCGTGGACGAAGAGTGCTTCCGCCGAATTCAGTGGCGCTCGCGCAGAGGCCTTCTCGAAAACGATTTATTACTTACGCAGTTTCTGCAGTCGAAAAATGGGCAGCTCTCTCAACTTGAGCATGATGGGCTTGCCCTGTTACTTGAACTTCCAGATAACGAATTGCTTGACCTCATTCTCGAGCGTCAAGAGCCAAAGGACGACTTGCGAAGCGCAGGCGTTCGACAGGTGCTTCACGCGTTGCGAGGGCTTGGTCAGCATCAGTCAAGTTCCGTGAGCTAAGCCCAATAGCCCAAAAATTTAAATTAAGAAGGGGAGCAGTACCATGAATGAATCTGAACACAAGGCCACACTGAGCTTTTCCGACGGCACCCCAAGCGTCGACTTTCCCATACTCAAAGGATCGATTGGCCCGGATGTTATTGACATTCGTAAGCTCTATGCGCAAACCGGAAAGTTCACCTATGACACGGGGTTTTTGTCCACGGCCTCATGCGCATCGAGCATTACCTACATTGATGGCGATCAGGGCCAGCTGCTTTACAGGGGCTACCCGATTGAGCAGCTAGCGGTCCACTGCGAGTTCCTTGAGGTCTGCTACCTCATTTATTACGGGGAGCTACCCAATGCCAGTCAGTTTGAAGAGTTTAAGCACCTGGTTATGCATCACACGATGGTGCATGAACAGATGCAGTTTGCTGTTCGGGGATTTCGTCGTGACTCCCACCCCATGGCGGTTCTCACCAGTCTTGCGGGCAGTATGGCGGCCTTCTATCCCGACAGCCTCGACATCAATTCCCCCGAGCAGCAGGACATTTCCTTTATTCGACTAGTGGCCAAGATGCCAACCCTTGTTGCCATGGCCTACAAGTACTCCATTGGTCAGCCCAATATGTATCCTCAGAATGATCTCTCGTACACCGCGAATTTTATGCACATGATGTTCGCGACGCCTTGCGAGAAGTACACCCCGAATCCGGTTCTTGTTCGCGCGCTCGACCGAATTTTTACCCTGCATGCCGAGCATGAGCAAAATGCATCGACCTCCACAGTGCGACTGTGTGGCTCATCGGGTACGAGTCCCTTCTCAGCGATTGCCGCCGGTGTGGCCTGTCTCTGGGGTCCTGCCCACGGGGGAGCAAATCAGGCCTGCTTAGAAATGCTCGAGAGCATTCAGGC
>JAURCW010000112.1 GCA_030828265.1 Burkholderiales bacterium
AAGAGAGAGGAGGAATTCTTTGATCCGTTTAATGACGATTCCGGTCAACCCTCAAGCTCCCCTGGCACGCGGAAAGACAATGGCATTGACGATCAGCCCTCGCTGCCGCCCGAGCCGAAAAACTACCAATCGTTTTTTCTTGCAGGCGGAACCCTGTTAGGAACTGTTCTCGCTGTCTGGATTGTCTACTCGTTAATTACTAAGGTTGAGATGCCACCCCTGCAGTCCGCTGTCCAACCCATTAATGCGATTCTACTGCCCTCAAGAGATCCAATTGAAATACGGGTCACACTTGATAATCAGTGTGAATTTGAAGAAAACGTTTTTATGGTGAAGGTTATGCCCGATGGACCCACGGCAAACTTTACGAACGGTCAGGCAAGACTTGTCGCCAAACCTGATCAGCGTATTAAGCTCATGGCCAATGAACGGTACCCGTTCCTAAGTTACGAAGATGCATCAGTAAAGGTGGCACCGGAAGTTACTCTCACTGCCAGATGCTACGACCCCGAAGAGAGAGCGAAGGCCCTTCAAAAAAGCTTCGACGATCGTTTTGGCAAATGACCTCATTGATGCCTGCACCGCCCTCGAATGCCCTAAATGCCGCCCATTTTTTAAGTGATTAAGAAGGATAGGTCATGCCCTATAAAGCCGAAATCAGTCGCTCGAATCCCACAGCATTCATGTTCGTCATTGACCAATCAGGGTCAATGGCTGATCCCGTTGGAACGACAGAGCTCAGTCGTGCGGAGTTTGTTTGTGACGCCCTAAATCGGGTTGTTGTTAATCTCATTACTCGCAGCTCAAAATCGGAAGGGGTACGCGACTACTTTCAAATTGGCGCCATAGGCTACGGCGGTTCCAGTGTTGGGCCTGCTTTATCGGGCCCCCTCGGCGAGCAGACATTCAACCCCATTTCAGCCTTTGAACGGCACCCCCTTCGAATTGAGCAGCGCGATGGTATGCCCTTCCCCATTTGGTTTACTCCCCAGGCGGGTGGTGGGACCCCTATGCGTAAGGCCATGCGAACAGCGGCACAAGCACTTGCCGAATGGTGCGACGACTACCCTGAGTCTTTCCCCCCCACTTTGCTCCACGTGACGGACGGTGAGCCCTCTGACGGAGACCCAGAGCCCATTGTTGAGCAGCTTAAGTCGCTAGGTACCGATGACGGGGAGGTGCTCATACTTAACCTACACACAGGGCAGAGTAAGAGCGGCCCAATTAAGTTCCCTGGCTCCGAAGAAGAGGTTACCGACGGCTTTGGGAAGATTCTATTTCGTATGTCAAGCGTTCTGCCTGCAGCCATTGCATCAGCCGCTCGCGAAAGGGGCTATTACGTAAACGATAATGCGCGCGGGTTTTTCTTTAATGTCGAACCTGTGGAGATTGTGGAGTTCTTTGAGATTGGAACCCGGGCGTCGTCCCAGGCCATGATGCTGCGCTAGACGCCAGGATGACCATGCAAGGCAAAGAAGTTGATTTACTCTGCAGATCGACGTAAAAACCATGAAGATCCTTAAAAGCCTCACCGCGCCGAAAGAGGCTGACCATCCTGACTCCAACGAGGACTACTTCTTTTGGGAGGCCCAGGGTAAGGCTTGTGCGATGAGTGATGGCGCAAGCGACTCATTCGATTCGCGCAGCTGGGCGCGCATTCTCTGCCAGTCGTTCACCCAGATCTACAACCAAGTATCAGCGCCCCAGTTGGACGACAAATGCGTCGCACTTGTTCTTTCTGTTGCCAGACCCTTCTTTGACAAGCAACTTAAGGCCGTTACGACGTCTTGGTCGAAGCAGCTTGCTGCGAGCCGTGGAAGCTTTGCAAGCCTGCTAGGCGTTATTGAGGAGCCCCGTCAAGTCTCAATTCTGGCCGTTGGAGACACCATCGCCCTATGGATGGATCACCGACAGCAGCTTCGCAGCTTCATACTAAGAAAGTCGCCTGAGTTTTCGAAGAACCCGATTCTGCTTGGGTCGGAAACTAAAACAGACAGCCTGCTTTTTGGAAGCGAACATAGCCGATGGGGTTTTGTCACTATTCCGAAGGCAGAGATGCAGCCCAGAAAACTTTTTCTGATGACCGATGCTTTGGGACATTATGTCCTGAGTCAGTACGAGAAGAATCGGCCCTTACCCCTGAATCTTCTGTCAACCATGAGTCAGATCGACTTTCAGTCATGGGTGCTTTCTCAAAGGCAGTCAGGTGAGCTGCATAAAGATGACACCACCTTCGCCTTACTCTCATTCGATTAGCCAAGACCGACCTACTATGTCTCTGCCCAACCTCGAGGCCTATTTAAAAGCCCTACAGCAGCCCGCCTCCCAGACTTTTCGTGATCATGCGCTGCAGCGTTGCGAAATCGAAAGAAATACGCTTGGGATGCCTCGTGTGCGGTCAGGCAACTTCGCGCTTGTCTTTCGTATGAACGACACCCATGCAAAGCGTGCTTACGCCGTTCGAGTTTTTACTCGTGTTTCAAAAGATGTCGAAGAGCGCTATCAGGCCATTGCAGAGACAATCAAAATCATTCGCGAGACCGAGGGCTCTTCGTTCTTTGTTGACTTCGACTATCAAGCTCACGGCATGGTGGTTAACTCACAAACTGTGCCTGTTATTAAGATGGACTGGAACTACGGGGAGACCCTGGGCGAGTACCTGTACAAGAACTACAAGGACTCCAAACGCATTGGCAAGCTTCGCGCTCAGCTGCGGGAACTTTGCGCTTTTTTACAGAAGATGGCCATTGCCCATGGGGATATTCAGCTTGGAAACGTACTCGTCTCTAAGGATGGCGCGCAGATAAAGCTAATTGACTACGATGGCATGTATGTCCCTGCGCTAAAGGGTCGGCTTGCATCGGAGCTTGGGCAGGTTAATTTTCAGCATCCCGGCCGTAAAGACAATCTCTTTGGCCCTGAACTCGACCGATTTGCGTTCATGAGTCTGGACCTATCGCTCGGCCTGCTCGAGTACAACGCCGACCTCTGGGACCGAACCTACAGCGACGAAGAGGGCGTCATTTTCCGGGCAACGGACTATGCAAACCCATTGGCCTCACAGACCTTCGGTCTTGCCGCACAAGTACCTGCCTTAAGCCTCGCCACCAAACAGTTCGCCCTCATGTGCCTTGGGCCTGTCGAAAAGCTTCCCGACCCCTTTGAGTTTTATGAAAATCGCATCCCACCCGGAACCCTTGTCTTTAAACCAAGACCCAAGCCAGAGGGTGAGACCGTCAAGAAGGAGGCTCAGGCCGATCGAATCTATGTGGGCTCGCATGAGGTTGTTGCAGCGGGCCAATTCGCGAAGATTAGCCGCTACGCCGGTAAGCGCGTGGAGGCTGTTGGCAAGGTTCTGGATGTACGTTCAGGCAAGGCCTATTTCGATAACAACAGACTTCTCAGGCCTTACATTTATGTCGACTTCACGGCCATGTCGAGTGGCAATGTAGTTCGCATAAAGCTGCTTCCGGAAATTCTTGAGAGCTTTACAGGCGAGCGTCGTATGCTTCCTAATGACAGCTGGATTGGTAAATGGGTCACGGTCAGTGAAATGATTCAGCCCATTCAATACCTCAGCCACCCGTCTTTTCCTGCAGGTATTGGCGAGGCTGGCATCGTGGTCAACGACCCTTTTCAGGTCAAGATTATCTCGGCTGAAGAAGCGGCTTTCCGCCTTAAGAGCAATAACAACCTTGTTCGCCGTCGCCTCGGAACCCGTATGGCAACGGCCGAAGTCCCCGTGGGTAGCCGAATTTCCGGCACACCGGGTCAAAGGCGCAATGCCGACGCTTTGGCGCGACTTTCAAAAATGTAAAAGAAAAAGAGGCTGGATGTTCTAGTCGCGACGCACTAAAAGGGCAATGCGCTGGGTGTCGAGCATATCGAGTGCAAGCGACGATTCCGTCGCCCGAACCAGAAAGTAAACAGCGATAAGCCCAAAAATGAGGCCATGCGAAAGGTCCTCAAAATAAAAAGAGGCGCAGGCTGCGATAAGCATCACAAAAAAAAGGGCACCGAAAATGCGCTGGGTACGTTCGTGGCGCTCACGTATGGGCCGAATGTAGCTCTCATATTCCTCAAAGGTCATGGGCTCGTCGGGCGCTAAAAGTTCATTGGGAAGCATGGCTGGGAGCGTAGCATGCCATCGCCCTCCCCTTGGAATTCACCGCCTAGCAAAAACCCTAGAATGACTTTTTCCTGAGACAATCTGGGCCATCCATGAAACAGCTAATTAAGCGCTGGACGCCATCTGCCGAGTCGGTGCGTTCAAACAAAAGTCTACGATGGCTAGGCCCCCTGCTCAACCGTCCCTGGCTGTGGCAGCTCAATAGGCGCTCGGCTAGTCTTGGGGTCGCTATTGGGGTCTTCTTCGGCTTTCTTGTTCCAGTGCTTCAGGCACTTTTCTCGGCCGTTTTTGCGTTGGTGTTTCGCGCTAATTTACCTGTCGCGATTGTCAGTACCCTGGTATCCAACCCTTTTACTTACGCTCCAATCGGCATTCTTGCCTACCAGCTTGGTTCAGCCGTTTTAGGCGAGTCCACCTCGGCCGAACACCTTGCCCTATTCGAAGATTCCGTTGAAGAAATGAGCGTCTCAAACCCTTCCACCTGGGATCAAATTCTTAGTATAGGAAAGC
>JAURCW010000202.1 GCA_030828265.1 Burkholderiales bacterium
AAAACATGGTGCCCGTCACCAAAGAGACAACGGTGGTGAAGCGAAAGGCCAGGCCCGGGTCGATCACAAGGCCGGGCTGCGACTCGAGCGCCACGGATATGCCAATGGCCTGAACAATGGCCAGTACCACCGTGGCGTAGCGAGTGTACTGGGTAATCTTACGGCGCCCTGCCTCGCCCTCTTTCTTGATAGCCTCAAGTGTGGGAGAGACCACCGTCATGAGCTGCATGATGATGGAGGCCGAAATGTAAGGCATGATGCCAAGCGCAAACACAGTAAAGCGTGAAAGGGCACCGCCCGAGAACATATTGAACATGCCCAGAATGCCGCCAGCTTGCGATTTGAAAAGCGCAGCGAGCTCGTTAGGGTCAATGCCAGGTACCGGAATATGAGCCCCAAGCCGATAGACGACCAAAGCCAACACCAGAAACAACAGGCGTCGGCGCAGATCGGCGAATTTATCGTTGGTGGGGCGCATGAGGGTTCTGTTTATGCCTGGGCAGCCGCAGCAGCATCAGCCCGTGCTTGTTTGGACGGAAGCTTGCGCACCTTTGGCGCGGGCTCGGGTAGTTCAACGCTGCCCCCAGCCTCTTCAATGGCCTTCTTGGCGCCAGCGGTTACAGCGAGACCACGAAGCTTTTTAGGGCTCGTTAAGCTGCCAGAAAGAATGACTTTGGCCTGGCGTGCGAGCTCGGAAATGACGCCGGCCTGCTTGAGTGCGAGAAGGTCGACTTCGTCGACAGGAAGGCGTTGGAGATCGGAGAGGCGAACCTGCTCGGTAAACTTGCCAAAGGGAGCGGTGAAGCCACGCTTCGGAAGTCGACGATGCTTAGGCATCTGGCCGCCCTCAAAGCCAACCTTATGAAAACCTCCGGATCGGGATTTTTGGCCCTTGTGGCCTCGGCCCGCTGTCTTTCCAAGACCCGATCCGATACCCCGGCCAACACGTTTTTTCGCGTGCTTGGCGCCTTCAGCGGGCCCGATGGTATTAAGTCGCAATGTATCGTCCATGATGAATCCTTAGATAACCTGAACCAGGTAGTTAACCTTGTTGATCATTCCGCGCACGGCGGGTGTGTCCTCAAGCACGCGGGTCTGACGGATCTTCTTCAGGCCGAGGCCAAGTACGGTGGCCTTATGGTCGGCGCGCGTACCAATAGGACTCTTCATGAGCTTTACGGTGAGGGTTTTCTTTGTCATTGCCGCTGCCTTTGAGTAACGTGTCTTGCCTTACGACAGGATCTGTTCAATGGACAGGCCGCGCTTATTGGCAACCTGAGAGGGGGTCTGCATGTTCGCAAGTCCGTTAATTGTTGCGCGAACCATGTTGTAGGGATTGGTAGAGCCAATGCTCTTTGCAACCACGTCGGTTACACCCATAACCTCAAAAATAGCGCGCATCGGGCCACCCGCAATAATTCCGGTACCTTTTGCAGCTGGCGAGATAAGAACCTTGGAAGCGCCATGACGGCCGGTCACGGTGTGGTGGAAGGTGCCGCCCTTTAAGGGCACGCGAACCATGCGACGGCGAGCCTCATCCATTGCTTTTTGCACAGCTAGAGGAACCTCGCGTGACTTACCCTTGCCCATTCCCACGCTTCCATCGCCATCGCCAACGACGGTAAGGGCCGCAAAACCAAGCACGCGTCCACCCTTAACGGTTTTGCTTACTCGGTTAACAGCAATCATTTTCTCGCGAAGACCGTCATCACGCTCTTCGGTATTTACTCGTGCCTGCATTTTTGCCATGGTTTAATTCCTTAGCGCTAAAACTGAAGACCGCCCTCGCGGGCTGCTTCGGCAAGGGCCTTGACCCTGCCGTGGTAACGGAAACCCGAACGATCAAAAGCCACGGACGAAATACCCGCCGCCTTGGCCTTTTCGGCAACGCGTCGACCCACAATGGTGGCCGCCTCGGCATTGCCGCCCTTGCCCGTCTTGGCCGCTAGCTCGGAGCGAACCTCGGCCTCGGCCGTGGAGGCAGATACCAGCACCTTGCCCGCAACAGGGTCGGAGATCGTTGCGTAAATATGTAGATTGGTGCGATGCACGGAGAGCCGCGCCACGCGCAGCTCGCGAATCTTGGCCCTGGCCTGTCGGGCCCGTCGCAGTCGTGTTTGTTTCTTGTCCATAACGTCGTTTCGCCTTGTCCGAGATTATTTCTTCTTGGTTTCTTTGATGATGACCACTTCGTCAACGTACCGGACACCCTTGCCCTTGTAGGGCTCGGGAGGACGAAACGCTCGAACTTCAGCAGCCACCTGGCCCACCCTTTGTTTGTCGATGCCTTTGATCACGATCTCCGTGGGGGTTGGGGTCTCAGCCTTAATGCCCTCGGGTAGCGCATAGTCAACAGGATGCGAGAAACCGAGTGATAGATTCAGTGACTTGCCCTGGGCAGCCGCCTTGTAGCCCACACCAATAAGGCTAAGCTTTTTCTCAAAGCCTTGAGAGACGCCCTGGACCATATTGGAAACCAGAGCACGTAGGGTTCCACTCA
>JAURCW010000207.1 GCA_030828265.1 Burkholderiales bacterium
CATTTGGTGTCGTCCAGCATTCCTTATTTGGCTGCCCAGAATGTGTCGGTGGTGGACAACATTGGTAACTTACTTACCGACCGTCGCGAAAACACCCCCATGGGCCTTACCGACGCTCAGCTGAACCACAAGCAACGGGTGGAGCAGGCTTATAACACCCGCATCATGGAACTGCTTCTTCCCATTCTTGGTGAGGGCAATGTGCGCGCCCAGGTGGATGTCACCATGGACTTCACCCAGAGTGAAGTGGCGGTTGAAGATTTTGATAACTCCAAGACGGGGCCGAAGACGCGTTCAGAAGTGTTGGCCGAAGACCGCACCCAAAAGCTCACGGCCGAGGGTATTCCAGGCTCCATCACGAACACACCGCCACCCCCTACCATTCAGACCGACCAAACCGGTGCAAGTGCTAACGATGCTCTACAAGAAAACACCGTGCACAGTAAGCGCGCCACGCGAAACTATGAAATTGACAAGACGGTTCGCTATGTCAAGAACCCTACAGGCACAGTGACGCGTATTTCCGCGGCCGTGGTGGTGAATGAGAAAGAGGGCTTTGACCCCAGCAAGCAGGAGCGCATTGGGGCAGAACCTGCCAATCCACAGGCTGAAGGCCAAGGCGCTGCGCCTCAGGCACGCCCAAGCCCTGCTGAAGTCATTCTTCACGGCTACACCCAGACCGAGCTGGACCGCCTTACGAACCTGGTTCGTGGCGCCGTGGGCTACCAAGAAGGTCGTGGCGACATTGTGACCCTCGTTCCTGCCAAGTTTGCTCCCTTGGAGCCCGAGAAGCAGTGGTTTGAGAATGAAGACTTTATGAATGCTGTGAAGGTAGCGCTTACCTCGCTCATCTTCCTGGTTATTCTTTTAACTATCATTCGCCCCGTGGTGAACCTGCTTACAGGTCAGACCATGTCGCCCAAGGAAATTGCCAAGATGGAGCTTGAGGCACAGAAGCGGGCTCAGGAAGAGGCGACCCAACGCGCGGCGCAAGAGGCAGAGGCCAAGGCCATTGCCGAAGCCGAGGCCAAGGCAGCGGCTGGCGAAGATGGCACCGAGGGCAAAGAGGGTGAGGGCGCTGATGGTGAAGGTGGCAAGGGCGCCGATGGCGACGATCTGCCAGCGACCGAGCTTTCGCCAGAGGAACTGGGCATGATTGAGATGCAAGAAGGTGAGTCGCTTGAGGACATTAAGGCCCGCCTGAAGCCTAAGAAATCCACTATCTCTATTGATATGTTGAATACAGCGAACTCGTATGATGACAAAGTGGCTCTGATTCGGTTCTTGGTGTCGGAAGACTCCGGCCGTGTAGCCACCGTCATGCGTAATTTGGTAAAGGGCTAGTACTCGACGAGTACTGGTTCTTAAGGAGAGAATGATGGCCGACGAAACCCAAAACCTGCCCGCACCTGTTAAGGCGCCACCCATGCCCGAAGAGCTACCGGAGTCTGTTCGTGAGGAACTTGATGCTCTAACCAGCACCCAAAAGGCAGCTGTGCTTATGCTGCTTTTGGGTGAGCAGCAGGCGGCTGACATCATTAAGTACATGAGTCCGAAAGAGGTTCAGGCCTTGGGTGCCGCCATGACCTCCGTTCAAGACTTGTCACAAGAGGCCGTAAGTGCCGTGCTTGATGAGTTTATTGCCACCATTAAAAAGCAGACTACGCTTGTGTTGGGTAGCTCCGACTACGTTGAGAATGTGTTGAAGCGCGCCTTGGGCGAAGACAAAGCCGCTTCGGTGCTTAGCCGCATTATGCCGGGCGCCTCAAGCAAGGGCCTTGAAATTCTACGATGGATGGATGCGAGGTCGATTGCTGAAATGATTCGCGCCGAGCATCCACAGGTGATTGCCATCATTATGTCGGTCTGCGACTTTGATGTGGCGGCTGACATTCTTGCCTTTTTGCCACCCGATGTTCGACCCGAGGTGCTACGCCGAATTGCTGCCCTTGAAACCGTGCAGCCTTCGGCCATGAAAGAGCTTGAAAAGATTATGAACGAGCAGTTCTCAAAGAGCTCGTCTGCGAAGTCCTCAAGCTTTGGTGGCGTGAAGGCGGCTGCAAAAATAATGAACTTCACTAAGGCCGATCTTGAGGGCCCCATTCTTAATGGGCTAAACGAGATCGACCCTGAAATTGCCATGAAGGTTCAGGACAACATGTTCCAGTTCGAGAACCTGTCGGGCGTGGACAATCGAAGCGTTCAGACCCTTATGCGCAATGTCGACCAAGACATGCTGATGGTGGCCTTGAAGGGCGCGACCGAGCCGGTCA
>JAURCW010000052.1 GCA_030828265.1 Burkholderiales bacterium
GGTCGGTTACAACCCCACAACGACGGCCAATGGTTCGAGCCATGGAAACACTTTCGACAAAACCAACAAGCGCGATAAGCAGTGCCGAGCCAAGAAGCGCTGTCATACCAGAGGCATAAGGCAGTGCGAATGAGAGGCCAGGAAGGCCTGATGGAACGGCCCCCACAGTGGCCACCTGGCCACTTAATTCAAGAACCCAGAGGCTTAGGGCCATAAACCCAATAACCAATAAAGGGCTTGCCTTAGTAAGTAGTTCGTGAAGAAGTCCCCTTAGCCCAAACCAGGTAAAGGTCCTGCTCGCGTAGCGCCGAGCAAGCAGAAGCAGAGCCACACTCACCAGCCCTACCCCAAGGGTTGGCAGATGAACGCTATCGAGACTTTGAAGAAGGCTGGAGGCCTGGATAGCGACAGAGCCGCCTTGCAGGCTAACGCCTAAAAGCGTTTGCAGTTGACCAAGAATGATGACAACCGACGCGCCCGAGATAAAGCCACTCATGACAGGATGGCTTAAAAGAGCAGCAAGAAAGCCAAGCCTTAGTAGGCCCGCCAAAAAAAGTATGGCACCCGAGGCAAGCGCTAGAAATATAGCGCCCGCAATCCACTCCGGGCTTGCCGGACTCGCAAAGGATTGCAAGGCATTGAAGGTCATGACCGAGGCAATAGCAACTGGTCCCACGGCAAGTGCGGGGCTTCGCCCAAACAAAGCATAGCCCAGAAGGGGAAGGACACTGGCATAGAGCCCAAGATGCGCAGGAAGGCCCGCCAATAATGCATAGGCAAGGCTTTGGGGGATGAGCATGAGGGTGACGACAAGGCCCGCGGAAAAATCGCCGGCCCAACTGCTTGGCGAAAGTTTTAGGTCATAACGCCAGGGAGCAAGCCAGTTTTTATAAACCCGCCCGTTCACGCATCCGCTCTTTGGCGAGTCTTTCTTGCTCAACACGCTCCTTCTCTGCCGCCTCGGCCTGTGCCTTGGCTTGCTCGATACGCTCTTGCTCGAGGTTTGTTTCGTCTTCTACTTGTAAAGAGGCCGCCGCCTTGTCCTCTTCAATTTGCTCGCGCAAAAAGTCAAGCGCCTGAAAGGGCGGGACGAGCTTTAACTCCTCCGAGACCTGATCGGCAACGCCCTGAGCATGCTCAATGGCTTGATCGGCAGTGATTTGCTCATTCTGGTAGAGCGCACCTAACTTAAAGACCTCTTCGGCATAGGCAAGCGGCAAATAAGCCACGATTTCTCCGTTAACCGTTTTAATAACTTGAAAGGCCGTTGCTTTGGGTTCATCAGGCTTGGGTTCCTGAGTTGCCATGGCCACCAGACAAAGCTCGGAATAATCAATCGACTTTTCGGCGCCCTCAATAAATGTCTTATCAAGCACGGCCCGGCACCGTAGGCCCGTTCTCACCCGAGCCACTTGGGCGGCACGATCGCTGGTCGTAATGGAACAAGTATCCTCGTAAAGCTTTTTGGCCTCACGATAGGCTTCTTTCTGCTTGTCTTTAAATAGGCCCGACCACATTGCGCTCAGTCTAGCACTGCCCACGGCCTTAGGTGAGGAGTTTCTATACCCGAGCAAAACATAAGGATTACTGAAACTTTTTAGGCTTGTACTTGCCCAACTTACAAATAATAAAAGTAGTTCAAGGGAGGCGTGTAGCCGTGTTGTGTTGGGTTTACACGTATTGGTTTGGTTTACAACTTACCTACCGGTCATAGGAGGCCCTTGAAGAATGAATATTTCCAATAAAGCCATGGTTGCGGTCGACGCCCTTGTTGCGCTTCACCAAAACCGCCAGCGCCAAGCCACTAGCCTCGTGACTCTGTCCAGCCTGCTTAACGTGTCGGTGAGTTACCTTGAGTTTATATTTAAAGAACTTAGGACTGCGGGCCTTGTATCGGCCAGCCGCGGGCCCGGCGGTGGCTACCAACTTACGGCTCAGGCCAACGACTTCTGCCTTCAAAGCCTGTGCGCGCTCTTTCAGAATCTGGATGATCTTGAGGTGGAAGAGGACAAAGATGCCATGTCTGCCGAGCTTTTTGTAACCAACAGCTTATTGCAGAGAGTGCAAGTCGTTCGCCGAGAGTTTCTTGCACGTAGGACCCTTGAAACTGTGTTTGAGGAATCCGACCGTCTCCGCGAGGAGTTTGAACTAAAAAAAGTGCATGAGCGTGCGATGCTTCGGGCAAAGGCTCATGCGTCAATTGAGGTGAGGCGTTCGGGCCAAACGGTGAAGGTCCACAGGCCATTTGAATTAGCCATTTAAGTTGCCTTCAAGGCTGCGGGCACTGCCTGCGCGAGTGCTACCATAGATGCTATGCGCATGAATTTGAAAGGTTTATTTGTTCTCGCCGCCTCCTTTGGTCTTTGGTTGGGTGGGACTAGTCAGGCCCTTGCAAACGACTGGATTAGGTTTTCAGGCAGTGCGGACGCCCAGTTCACTTGGTATTTCGACCGCAAACCTATGCGCGACTACGGGGACTGGAAGGCCGTTTGGCTTTTAAAAGATTTGGTGGCAGCCGACCCCGAGTCGGGACGCCATTCGTTCAAGATCTTGCTAATTGTGGACTGCCCTAACAAGAAGCACCGCTATGTGTCGGTGGCAGGCTACTCTGACCCCATGGCCCAAGGCGACCCGGCGGGTACCGACAACAAGCTTGGCCCCTGGATCAGCCATGCTCACAAGGACGCCCTTTTTCATCACCTAAACCGACTTGTCTGCAAGCCAGCAAGCTCGCAGGCGAGCCGATGAGTACTGAGCTTGACAGCCTTCTTGATGAGGAGGTTCTGAAGAAGGTCCTTGTTGCCATTCTTTCCGTTGTTATTGCCGTAGGCGGCGCACTGTTCTTCTATTTCCAGGTATTTAGTCGTATTGGACCTCCCGTTCGTGTTCAGGCGGTTGTCACCCTTGAGAACAAATGCGAGATGCCCGACGATGTCTTCATGGTTCGGGTTATGCCTAACGGTGTAAGCGCTAATTTCTCAGGGGGGACGGCCCGTATTTCTGCTATGTCGAACCAACGGTTAAAGCTTGTAGCGAACCGGAAGTATCGCGGTTTTGACTTCGAAGGAGATGAGGCAAAGGTGGCACCGAAGGTCACCCTAACGGCCATTTGTGATCACAATTCAAGGTTTGAAGAGACCTCCAAGGCCATGCGACAGGGTTTCGGCAAAAAGTAAAAAAGATGCCCCTATTCGGGAAGGGTTTCTGGCGTAAACTACGAATTCTTTTTTTAGGACCCCGTCATGTTGCACGCGGGGCTTCATGTTCTTCGTGGCCCTGTGCCCTTGCATTATGACCGCTGACGCAACCTCCTTCTCTCACCTTCCACCCTGGAAGGCTGCCCTAGAACGCTTCTGGGGCCATAAATCGGTTCAGAACTTCATCATTGCCCTGATTCTTATTAACGCAGCCATTCTGGGCATGGAAACTAGCCCGCGCATCATGGCGGCCTGGGGTCAAACTCTGCACGCGCTTGACCAGGCCATTTTGGCGGTCTTCGTTGCGGAAATTGGCTGCTTATTAGCTGCGCGGGGCTGGCGCTTTTTCAAGGACCCCTGGTGCGTCTTTGACTTCATCGTGGTGGGTATTGCGCTGGTGCCTGCCTCTGGACCTTTTGCTGTGTTGCGTTCACTTCGGGTCTTGCGTGTGCTGCGTCTGGTTAACAAAATTCCAAGCATTCGACGGGTGGTTGGTGCCTTGCTGGGTGCCATACCTGGGATGGCTTCGGTTTTCGGCCTGGTGATGATTCTGTTTTATGTCTTCGCGGTTATCTCAACGAAGCTTTTTAGCCAGAGCTTTCCTGCGCTTTTTGGTGACCTTGGGCTTAGCTTATTCACCCTATTTCAGATCATGACGCTTGAGGGCTGGTCGGGCGATATTGCCCGCCCCATCATGGAGGTCTACCCCTACTCGTGGATTTTCTTTTTCATCTTTATCCTTACGGCCACCTTCACGGTTCTAAATTTATTTATTGCGGTCATCGTGAATTCCCTGAACACCATTCACGAGGAAGAGTCGGCCGATCTCGGTAACGATATTGAAACCGTACGCAAAGAGTTGGCAGCGGTTCATGAGGAAGTGGCGGCACTAAGAAAGTTGTTGGAAGTTAACGCTCAGTCGTCTCGGTGAGGTGCCATGACGACGAACCCAGAGCCTTCCGCAGAAGGACTAGTACCCCTTTTCGGGACCGTGTTGAGGCGTTTTGGGCCCAGAAAAAGGTTCAAAACGTCATCATTACCCTTATTCTTATTAATGCTGCGCTCCTTGGCATGGAGACCAGCCCTCGCATCATGGCGTCTTGGGGCGAGATCATTACAAGGCTCGACCATGCCATATTGACAGTCTTTGTCATTGAAATTGTCAGCCTACTTTTTGCCCGCGGATGGCGATTTTTCAAAGACCCCTGGTGTGTCTTCGATTTTATTGTTGTGGGTATTGCTCTTATTCCAGCCTCGGGCCCTTTTGCGGTGCTGCGTGCTCTGCGAGTTTTGCGTGTACTAAGACTTATTAGCAAGATCCCGAGCATTCGAAAGGTGGTCAGCGCCCTTTTAGGCTCCCTACCCGGTATGGCATCGGTTTTTGGCTTGGTGATGATTCTGTTTTACGTTTATGCCGTTATTGCCACAAAGCTTTTCGGACAGAGCTTTCCCGATTTGTTTGGAGACCTGGGAATGAGTTTCTTCACCTTATTTCAGGTAATGACCCTTGAGGCCTGGGCGGGCGGTGTGGCAAGGCCCATTATGGAGGTCTACCCATATGCCTGGATCTTCTTTATCTTATTTATTCTTACAGCCACTTTTACCGTGCTAAATCTATTCGTCGCGGTTATTGTGAACTCGTTAAATACTCTTCATAACGAAGAGGAGTCTGATAAAGGCAATGACATGCAAACCATGCGGCACGAACTTGAGCTTATGCGCAGAGACGTAAAAGAACTGCGGGAACATCTGCTTAAGGACAGAGACCGCCATGTTTAAATGGATTGGGCGCATTGGCTGGGTGGCCGTGGGCATTTTACTTATCGCCAACCTGGTGACCAGCTTCCTGTAAAAAACCCCGAACGCCCAGGTAAGACCTAGGGGTACGGGGCTCTTAAAAGCGACTTTAAAATTAAAGATCGCTAATTTTGTCGGCTACGCGATGCTGGTTTGCCGCAATTTTCTCGCGAAGACCCACGATTTCGTTACGAAGATCGTTAACATCTTCAAGATCTTTCTCGAGGTGGCCGCGGTTCTCGGCAGCACGCTCATAAATGCCTCTAATAACGTCACGGTTATTTTCAGCCGCTTCACGCAGCTCGGTGACGCGAGCCGTGTTCTCGGTGACGCGGGCGTCGTTGTCGCCCGATGCTGCGCCACGCATGGCCTGCTCAAGCTCGCCATCAAGCCATTTAGCATTGGCCGTGGAGACTTCGTCAATGGCCTCGAAGACTTCTTCGTTGTACTTGGTAGCCATAACATTGATTTCGATAAGAAGCTTATTTACATCCACCATTTTCTGGTTGATTTCCAGAGCGCGACGGTTAACTGAGGCAAGAAGCTCGAGCTCTTCGATGCGAACACGGTTACGCATGGAGGTTTTAAAACGCTCTTCTTCAGGGGTTGCGGGCTCAAGCAGCTCAACCAGCATAATGCGGTTGCGATAGACATCGTCGACCGTGGAAGATAAAAGAGCACGATTTCCCGAGGCCTCTGCTGTAAACGACTCGAGGGCCAGGGTACGGTTTTCTTCAATGGCCGAGCGGCCTACCAAGACTTGGGCCGCGTTAAACCTAACGTAAGACTCGGCGTCGTAAACGCGACGACGGTTCTTTTTAATTCTTTGATCGGTTGTTTCGTTACTCATTGGATGCTCCTTGCTGAGGGATGCGCATTTAAATTAATAAAAGTGGGGTGTCAGTGGCTTAAGCCGCTGCAAGCGTTGCTTCATCGGGCAGCTCAAACGGCGTTGAGCGTGCCAAGCGATTCACATACACCACGCCACGATTGGGTTGATCGAGCTCGGCCATGTCGTAGATCATCTCGTAGATGTAGTCGGACTGGTCGGCTGAGACCACGGCGTGAAGGATCTCGGTTTTGGGGATCTCGGGAAGCCCGCTAACCTCGGATGAGCGGCCCATAGGTGCTCCGCGCACGGAATAGAAGTAGGCCTCGTTAATGCCGCGCTTGTGCAGCATCTCGAGCACAGGCACGGACCCGCCTTCATACAGCACGCAGGTAATAAGCCTGGTGTAATCGAGATTGGGGACTTGATGCGATGGGGTATTCATAATTAGACCCCCATGCCTCGTGCACGATTCTGCTGAGCATCAAGAAGATGCGGCGGAATGTAGGTGGCAGCCTGAGTAAGAGGTGTTGCGTAGATATAGCCTTTACCTGGGGTGTCGAGACGGCCCGCGAGGTACATACGCTCGAAGATGCGGCTCATCTGGTCGTTCGAGACCATGACACTAACGATCTCGCGCTCGACCTCCACGGCAACACCTAAAAGACCCATACGCTCGCGAACACCTGAGCCAACGCCCTGGTGCACGGTAGCGCCCTGAATGCCTGCATCAAGCAGCGATTGGTTAATGGTATCGGCCAGGCCCTTCTCAACCACACAGGTGATGAGAGTGACGTCCCCCAGACTAATGAGCTTGCGCTTTGCCATGTTGTAAAACTCCCTTTTCTTAAATCGAGGTTGACCGGAATTAAGCGGCTGCGGTTTCTTCAGCGATTCGCGCGTTCTCGCGCTTGACCTTCCACTGAACGAAAACACCGAGCGCCAAAACTGAAACGATTGGACAGATGGAGGCTGAGGCAAGAATTCCGAAACCCTCAACCGCACCCACTGCCTTACCAAAACCAAGACCCATGGCTAGAACCAGAGGAACCGTCACAGGGCCCGTGGTAACTCCTGCACTGTCCCACCCCACGTTCACAAACTCTTCCGTGGAAAGGTAGGTGAGGATGACCCCTGCGACATAACCAGGAATAAGGATCCAGAGGATGTTGAAGCCAAAAATAAGCTTAACGATGCCCAACATAATGCCCAAGGCCACACCGAAGGAGACCGAGTACATGAGCATGGACTTCTTGAAGGAGCCGTTAGTTAGGTTTTGAACGGTTAAGCCAAGTGCGTTGAGTGCAGGCTCTGCCAGGGTTGCACCAAAGCCCAACACCCAGGCAAAGAGCGCAGCGATGAAGATACCCGCACCGGCGGCATACAGAGGCGCATTCGGCATGGCGTCAATGGCAGTAAAGAGGCCTGGCACAAGGCTACCTGCCCCGTCACCCAGCTTTGCAAGACCATAGGTCAGGCCAACACTAAACACACACATTCCGACCACTGACAAGAAGATGCCGTAAACAATAATAAAGGCATTGGGCAGCTTCTCACGCAGAACCAGGAAAAGAACAACCATCAGAAATATAACCAAGGGAACGATGGCGCGAACACCACCCACCACTTCGGCCCAAGGCGAGACTGTCCACCAGTCGACGGCACCGGATGCTGCAGCAGCAGCGGCCGCCTGCTTGGCAGCAGCTTCGGCAAGAATGACATCGACAGGTACCGTAACCTGGTAGTAAATAGCGAGCAGACAGACCCCAATAATGGGAAAGAGCGAGGCCAGGGTAACAATTCCGAAACCTTGAAGCTTGCTCTCACCTGCACCACCGGCTGTTGCCACACCAATACCCAAAGCAAGAACCAGGGGCACTGTCACCGGGCCGGTAGTAACGGCACCTGTATCCCAGGCCAGGCCAATCATGGTGCGAAGATCGGGATTAAAAAAACAGAAAGCGGTAAGAGAAAAAACGGGAACCAGGCTCATGTAAATAAGAGGCTTAAGGCTCCAGTTGTAAAGGAACCGAAGCGTTCCAATAACAGCAGCCACCCCAACACCGGCACCCACCACTAAAACCGTGGCATCCACCCTGTCGTTAAGCAAGGTGTACAGGTAAGGAGCAACCTTGGGGTCAACGATTTGACCAGCAACCTGCAGAGCTCCAATGGCGGGCTCTGCGAAGGTAACCCCCACACCCAGCAAAAAGGCGATAAACAGTACGCCTATGAGTGGTAGCTTGAGTGGCAGCTTGCTACCAATAATTTGCCCAAAAGGCATGAGGCCTAGCTTGAGGCCTTCCAGGAAGATCATCAGACCCACCATCACGGCCAGCAGTCCAA
>JAURCW010000126.1 GCA_030828265.1 Burkholderiales bacterium
CAAGTAGCCTCCAGGCCCAGGCCGTAAAGATCCTGGCAATCACTGCAAACATCGTGACATGCATACCCGATATCGACATGAGGTGCGAGACACCTGTCACCGAAAAGACCTGCCATTGATCCCGTTGAATGGATCGCTGATCGCCCACCACCAGGCCCGCCATAATGGGCGCGAATGGCTCTTCAGTAAGCGAATTAAAGATAGTGGTTCGAATCGTATGCCGAAGAAGATCTACCCAAGTGCTTAGAACGTCGGTCACTGTTGACTCGTAGCCTTGCGTCAGCCTGACTGCCGATTTCACACTGCCTGTTGCCTGCATGCGGTTCTCAAACATCCAGGTCTCAAAATCAAAGCCCGTGAAGTTCACAGGGCCCGATGCGGGGCGCAGTCGAAGCTCAGCCCGATAACGATCGCCAGGGGCGAGACTTGCCGGCAGCTCGCCGCCCAGCCAGCTTAGGCTGGCATCAAAACGTTCAAAGACTGGCCCCTTAAGCCCCTCAAACTTCTCAAACCCCTTAGGTCCCTTCGACTCTACCGGAGCAACCCGTGCCTGGAACTGCCAACGAGCTGGCCGTGCAGGACCTGCCGGCTCAAAAACCGGGAGATCAAGCACAAGAATGTCAACGAGCACGGGGCCCTGAAACAACTGAACGGGAGGGGCTTGGTCGAGAATAGCCTGGACCCGAACGCCCGTGTAGGCCGCTGAAAGAAAAAGCGCAGCTAGAAGAATAAGGACGCCAAAGAGCCGTCGCGCAGCGACAAGCCAGAACGACACAAAACCGGCAAGTGCAACACTCGCTAGCGCAAGACCAAACAGAAGCACTGAAAGGTGAGAAGGAGCCCATACCAGATAGCCCACAACGCCCAGCAGTACCGACAGCGCAAGGCTGTAGACACTTAACAGCATGGCGATGGGCTAAGAAAAAGTCGCTAGTCGAGGTAAGGCTCGTAAGGCATTTGCGCTTGAGGACCTCTCAATGTCTTCAATCGAACAAGCTCGAAGATCCGCCATGCACTGAGCAATACCTAAGATCTCTCTTGGCTCGTTTGGTTCGTCCTTTGCTAGCCATTCCGGGGGGATGTCAGGACTATCGGTCTCAAGCACCCAGTCATCGCCCGAAAGCCAGGCGGCAAGATGGCGGATTCGCAGGGCGCGGCTATAGGTCATTGCTCCACCAAAGCCTAATACCAGGCCTTGAGTCACGTAGGCTTTAGCCTGTTGCTCACTTCCATTGAAGGCATGGGCGATGCCTTGGCGAATCCCAAAGCGACGTAGACCCGCTAAAACCTGGTCTTGGGCCTTGCGCACATGCAAGACAACTGGAAGCTCGTAATGCCGAGCGAGTCGAAGCTGTTCAATGAAGAGATCGTTCATACGGTCCTGGCTTAGTCCTTGTTCGAAGAGATCAAGGCCAATCTCCCCCACAGCGAGAAGGCGTGGGTCGGCATGATGGGCCTCGAGCTGATTCTTAAGCAGCTCCAAGGCTGTCTCTTCTAGACCATTGACCGAACAGGGGTGAAGCCCGAGACAGTAACCCACACCTGGGACCGAATGGGCAAGCTCGCGCACCGCCTCAAAGTTACTGGGATCAACAGCAGGAACAACAATTGCGCCGACGCCCTGAATGCGCGCCTGCTCAGCCCGCTGCGCAGGCTGGGCTAGAAAATCGAGGTGGCAATGAGTATCGACAAACACGGTTGTCGCCTAGAACCGGCTAAACCTGCAAAGGGTCTGTCGCAGGAAGGCTTGTCATGGCAAAGCGCTGATCGCAGCGATTCGCAAAATGCAGGTCGTGAGTCACAATCACCAAGCCAGCCTGAGCCTCACGACAGCGGTCGACAAGCAACTGGAAGACACGCTCTGCTGTATCGCGATCAAGATTACCCGTCGGCTCATCGGCAAGAACAAGCGACGGCGAGCTCACCAGCGCACGGGCAATCGCCACACGCTGGCGTTCGCCACCCGAAAGCCGGGAGGGCGGATGGTCCAGCCGACTCGCAAGGCCAACCCTATGAAGCCAGTCGGCCGCCTGAGTCATGGCCTGAGTCTTAGGGGTCCGACGAATCAGAAGGGGCATGGCCACGTTTTCGAGCGCCGAGCACTCTTCAAGAAGATGATGAAACTGATACACAAAACCAAGCTTTTGGTTTCTCAGGACTGTTCTCTGTACATCCGTCAGTTCATAGATCGACTCACCCTCAATAAAGACTTGACCCGAGCTTGGCCTGTCCAGCCCCCCAAGCAGATGAAGCAAGGTACTCTTGCCAACCCCCGAGGGCCCAATCACAGCAAGACTCTGACCTGCTGCGAGCTCAAGGCTTAGATCTTGGAAGGGCACAACCTCGCGAGGACCGTCCAGGTAGCGCCGAGTCAAGCTCACAGCACGCAGGACTGGAACGCACTTCTTAATGGACCGATTAATCATAGCGAAGGGCTTCGGCAGGGTCAATCACCGAGGCACGCCAACTGGGATAAAGAGTTGCCAAGAAGGAGAGGACCAGTGCTGTGGGGCCAATGGCTAAGACATCTTTCCACTGAAGATCAGACGGCAGTCTTTCAATAAGGTAGATGCCTTGGGGTAGAAGTTGGAATCCGAAGGCCTGCTCCACCGTGGCAACAATGGAATCGATATAAACAGCACCAAGTACACCCAGCAGAAGACCAAACCCCACGCCAAGCAGCCCAAGAAAAGCGCCCTGAATAACAAAGATGGCCATCACAGACCCTCGGCTGGCGCCAACAGTCCTCAAAATGGCAATGTCGGCACGCTTATCCATCACGGTCATAACCAACATCGAAACAAGATTAAATGCGGCCACAGCAATAATAAGCATCAGAATAATGAACATCATGCGCTTTTCAATTTGAACAGCTGCAAACCAGTTACGGTTCTCCAAGGTCCAGTCACGCACAATGGCTCCAGCGGGCACCCTCGGCTCAAGCTCAATGCGAACAAACGGGGCCTCATGCATATCCGAAAGCCGAGCACGTAGGCCTTCGGTCACCTGGTTACGAAAAAACCGACTTGCATCGGTTTGGTGAATAAACACCAGCGAGGAGTCGTACTCAAAATGGCCCGAGCTAAAAAGCGCCACCACTTGAAACGCCTTCATGCGAGGCAGGACACCAGCCGGGCCCGAGGCGGGGTCCGCCGTAACCACCATCACCGAATCGCCTAGCGAGAGATTTAAAGCCAAAGCAAGATCACGGCCCATAACAAGCCCAAACCGGCCCGACTCAAGTGCGCCAAGCTCACCCGCAACAAGCTCGCTTAAGGCTGGGCTTACCGCGGGCTCGCGGACGGGGTCCACGCCCCGAACCATGACCCCACGAATTTGATCGCCCGCCGAGAGCATGGCCTGGCCTGCGACAAAGGGAGCTGTGGCCAAGACCTTGGAATGGTCTTTGAGTGTTTCGTCGACCGCGGGCCAGTTGATATTACGCTCGGGCAGGCTAATGACCTCAAGATGCGAGAGAACGCCAAGCATGCGGTCACGCACCTCCTTCTGAAATCCATTCATGACGGAAAGCACAATAATGAGTGCGGCCACGCCAAGTGCAATCCCCACCGTTGCAAGCGCGGAGATAAAACTAACGAATCGTGAGCTCCGTCCCGAACGTATGTAACGAAGCCCTAAAAGTAGTTCATACGGCATGGCCTGCAGTTTGCCATACTGAAGCACATGACCTTCGCATCCTCTGCTGTTCCCCACGATCAAGTCAAAAAGCTCGCTCGCCTCATGGAGCAGGGGGGGGCGATTCTTTTGGTGGATGCGGCACTTATTAGTCCGAGTGAGCGTGATCAGATTGACCGAGCGATTCGCGGCGGCGCCACGACGTCTGCTGCAATGGCGCAGTGGAAGCCCGAATGGCGTGCCATGCTCTCCGAGCTTAGCTCTGGAGCGCAGGGCCAGGGTAGCCTTGAGTCGCCTCCCGACTTTCCGCAGCCTGCCTATGCCCAGATCTTTGAGGCATGCCTTAAGGAACTTCAGTTGCTTCCTTCTCGGGAGCCTGCGCCTTGGGCCTATTGGCAAGCGCTGGCTGATGGTGTTCCAGCCGAGCCCACAAGCGCATGGATGGCCGTTGAGCCCTGCCAATGGCTTGTATCCACCCAACAGGTTCAGCTAAAACGCTCTGCGACCAATCAGCCAATGAGCCCACATCTTGTTGAAACGATCGAA
>JAURCW010000121.1 GCA_030828265.1 Burkholderiales bacterium
AGCTTGCAGACGATGGCGAAACCGTTGAGCTCTTTTTTGAGGGCGATAAGCCTACCAAAAAGCCCTCTGCGGGGCGCGCCTCAGGCGGTGGCGGCAGCAAGCCGCGACCCAAGCGTAAAGAGCCCGCCGAGGTTTAAGCGCGGTCAGGCTTGCTCGAACAGGGTGAGGTTCGTTCAGACGTCCCTGTCTGTTTGTTTAGACAAGTGTCTAGGGTTTACACGGAGTTTGCCGCAGGTAAAGGGCGTATACACTTTTGCATATAAATAGATGTCTCTCCGTTTGCTAACGGTAGGGGCAAAAATAAAAATCACCGTGTAGTGCAGTTGTTTTCACTTTAGGAGGAATCATGCGAAAAGTTTTTATCGCCTCAGCAGTTTTGCTGGCTGGCATGGCTACCGCGCAGGCATCAAACTTAAATCAGGTCCGGTACATGGCGGCAAACTGCGCCAACTGCCACGGCACAAACGGAAATAGCGTTGGCGGTATTGAATCGCTTGCAGGCTACGACCGAGACAAGTTCATTTCTGTCATGAAGGCTTTCAAATCCGGAGACAAGCCAGCAACCATCATGCATCAGCTCTCCCAGGGTTACACCGATGAGCAGGTCGCTGCGATGGCTGATTTCTTTGCAAGTCAGCCAAAGAAGCGCTAGGACTAGGGTTTTGGCGTATCTCTGACAGACTCTTTGTCTTTTAAGACAGTCTGTCACTGTTAATTACACGTGAATTCAGGGAGTTGACAATGAATAAAGTTAGAGTGAATCGCCGTGGTGTGTTGAAGGCAGGTCTAGGTGCAGCTGCTGTTGCTTCAACCGTGGGCTTGTCAGGCTGTGCCACCTCTGGCGGTGGTATGGCGGGTTCAAGTAGCAAAAAGCTTGGTCGAGTCGTGGTGGTGGGTGGTGGTTTCGGGGGTGCTACTGCTGCGAAGTACCTGAACGAGTGGAGCAATGGTGCCATTGAGGTCACTCTTATCGAGCGTCAAAAAGAGTTTTATTCCTGCCCGATCTCCAACCTGGTTATTGGCGGCGTTCGAAAAATGAACGAGATCACCCGCACTTATGAGGGACTTGAGCGGCGTGGAATTAAGATGGTCTACGACGAAGTGACGCAGATTGACCCCGTCAAAAAGGTCGTGATGACGGCCAAGGGTGCTTCTATTTCCTACGACAGGCTAGTCGTCTCCCCAGGCATTGATTTCCGGTTTGAGACCATTGCCGGCCTCAATGCTGAGGCACAGAAGGTTGTCCTGCACTCCTGGAAGGCGGGCCCGCAAACAGTTGCGCTTCGTGCCCAGCTCGAGGCGATGCCCAATGGTGGTACATACGTCCTGACAGTTCCCAAGGGTCCTTACCGTTGCCCCCCCGGACCCTACGAGCGAGTCTGTCAGGTGGCCAATTACTTCAAGCGTGAGAAGCCAAAAAGCAAGGTGCTTGTGCTCGACAGCAACGAGAAAATCGTATCGAAGGGAGCCCTCTTTTCAAAGGCCTGGAAAGACCTTTATCCCGGGCTGGTGGAGTATGTTCCCAACATGAACGTCACCGAGCTCGACCTTCGTAATAAGACACTTATTACCGAGGTGGGTGACCGCATTAAGGGCGATGTCTTAAACGTCATTCCTCAGCAAAAGGCGGGTCAGATTGCCTACGCGGCGGGCCTTGTTAACGTGAATAATCTCTGGGCCGGGGTGGACTGGCTGACACTGGAGTCACAGGTTCACAAGAATGTTCACGTGCTGGGTGATGCCACCTCTGCAGCAGCGGGTATGCCCAAATCGGGGCATATGGCCAACCAGCATGGAAAGATGGTTGCTGCCGCCATTGTTGAGCTTATGAATGGCCGCACGCCCCAGCCTCATATGCTTGCTAATACGTGCTACAGCTTCGTTGATGAGAAGAATGTGGTTCACGTGGCTGCCGTGTACAACTATGATCCTGCTAAGAAGACGGTCGTTAGGGTGAATAAGGCTGCTGGTGGCCTTAGCCCCACGCCTAACGAGCTTGAGGGTAAGTACGCGTTAAGCTGGGCTCGCAACATTTGGGCTGACATGCTGACCTAAGTTTTATTCTTTTTGAGGGGCGGGAAGTCCGCACCGCCGATTTCGGGCATGATTGAAGGTTTGGATCATGCCCGTTTTCTATGAACGCCCTTGAAGAACTAAAGCGCCACACACGCGTTGTCGCAGACACTGGCAGCTTTGAGCTGATGCGTCGCTTTCAGCCGCTTGATGCCACAACGAACCCCAGCCTCATCCTGAAGGCCGTCGAGTCAAGTCAGTACAGACATCTCGTGCGCGATGTGCTGCAACAGTCGCGCGAGCAGACTACCGAGAAGCAGGTCTTAAGACTTTTGGTTCAGTTTGGTCGAGAGATCCTTGCGATTATTCCGGGCCGGGTGTCAACCGAGGTCGATGCCGCCTTATCCTTTAATAGAGAGGCCACCATTGAGCAGGCCGATGAGATCTTGCAGCTTTATTCCCGGCACGGCGTTAGCCCTTCCCGTGTCCTTATAAAAATTGCGGCCACCTGGGAGGGCATTCGCGCTGCCGAGGCCCTTGAGCGACGGGGCATTGCCTGCAACCTGACGCTTCTCTTTTCAATGACTCAGGCCATGGCCTGTGCCGATGCAGGCGTAAGCCTTATTTCTCCCTTTGTGGGTCGTATTTCCGATTGGCACAAGGCGCGGGGTTTGAGCTGGGACAGTGTGAATGAGGACCCTGGCGTTCAGTCCGTGCGAGCTATTTATTCACTCTATGCAGAACGTGGCTACAAGACGGAGGTTATGGGCGCAAGTTTTCGCTCTGTGGAACAGGTTTTAGCCCTAGCCGGCTGCGATCTTCTCACGGTGAGTCCAGAGCTGCTTGAAGGCCTTATGAACCTTGGGCTCGAGACCCCGCTTGCGGCTGCGCTTAGTCCCCGTGACCTATCGAGCTTGAAGGTACCTGCCCTTAGTGAGCTGCCCGGGCTTTGTGAGTCAGACTTTCGACTCGAATTGAATGAGGATGCGATGGCCACCGAAAAGCTAAGTGAGGGGATTCGGCTTTTTCGAAGGGATGGTGATCGTCTGCGGAGTTTACTGGGAGAGATGGCATGACGTCAGTCAAACTGAAAGTGCTTGATGAGCGCATACGAGATAGCCTACCCGCCTACGCTACCGCGGGCTCTGCAGGCTTCGATCTACGAGCAGTCCTTGATGAGCCGCTTCAACTTGAGCCCGGACAGACCGAGCTCATTTCAACTGGACTTTCGCTTTACATTGAGAACCCTGGCTTTGCGGGGCTTATTCTTCCTCGCAGCGGTCTTGGGCATAAGCATGGCATCGTACTTGGTAACTTGGTGGGTCTCATCGACTCCGACTACCAAGGCCCCTTAATGGTCTCCGTATGGAATCGGGGAAACAGTGCGTTCACCATTAACCCAATGGAAAGGCTTGCCCAGCTGGTTATTGTGCCGGTGGCTCAGGTGCAGTTCGATCTCGTGGACGCGTTTGAGACGACACAACGAGCCCAGGGCGGCTTTGGCAGTACAGGTCGCTAGTTGGGTTGCGTAAGTTACGACGGGTCAATACTTTGAAAATAGGCTAGAAGTTCAGTCCTGTGGGGCAAGACGGCCTGCAATAAGCTGTATGAGCTCCTCGGCCTGGCTTTGCTTGGATTGGCTTTGAAGCTTAATGAGGTTCGGTTGTTGACCGTCAGTGGTCTTGGTGTCGAGCACCGTGAGCGTTGCTTCTTGTTTTCCTAGGCTTTCGTGCACAAGGTTGCCCACCAAAAGGTCAACACCTTTGCGCGCCGCCTTGCCTGGAAGCAGAGCCTCAAGTTCTTGTTGTGAGCCAGTCTCTGCAGCAACCCCCACTGTGAAGGGTCGACTCTGAGCTGGCCTGCTCGCAACGCCTGCCAGAATATCGGGGTTTTCTACCCATGTAATGCTCGAGAGATCGGAGAAAGACTCTTTTTTGATTTTCTGGTTGCTTTGATGGCCGGGTCGCCAGTCGGCAACCGCTGCAACACCAATGAAAATACAGTCGGGGTTCGAGTCTTCCAAAGCAGACTCAACCGCGGCCAACATTTCGAGGGCAGTTGTTACATCGATACGTTGACACGCCTCGGGAGTACTAAGGTTAACTGGGCCTGAAATAAGTGTGACCCTGGCACCGGCTTGCCTTGCTGCATGGGCAAGAGCAAAGCCCATCTGCCCCGACGAGCGATTTGTAATGCCTCGAACAGGATCAATGGGTTCAAAGGTGGGCCCTGCTGTAATCACCACCTTACGATTGGCAAGAAGGCCACGCAAGGGAATTCCTTTGCTCGCTGCATCAGCCCTATAAGTTTTTTGAAGGAGTTGGGTGAGCTTAAGAACGAGGTCCTCGGGTTCAAGCATTCGACCGTCACCCGTCTCACCACAGGCCTGCTCCCCC
>JAURCW010000065.1 GCA_030828265.1 Burkholderiales bacterium
CACGAAGGCAAGCAGAAGAGATAGCCGTAAGGTGAGGCTCATGGCAACAGACTCCCTTCACCGTAGTGAACGCTTAGCCAGCCCGTTGTCAGTTGATAATCTGCGGTTGTTAGAGCACCAATAAGCAAGGGCTTTGGCAAAGCGTTCTCATCAAGCCGAAGTCTCAGTCCGAGCTCAAGCCCTTCAAAGGCCTCCTCGGGGGGCGCCACTCGCCAATCCTTCACCACCAGGCAGGCCCTTAAGGCTTTCGTAAGGTCATCAAATGCCTCAACAGGAGCGCCCTGTTTGAAGACATAGAACAAGCGAGTAAGTGGCTGGAACTGAAGTCTAGCCACTCTTTTTTCCTGATAGACAAGCCTTTTCCAGAAACCCCAATGGGTTTGTCTGGCACGAAATATCGACTCAAACTCCAAAGGGACGCCGCGCTCAATGGCAGCAATCAAAGAAGGACTTAAAGAGACACTTACGCCACCCTTTAGTATCCAGTAACCAGCCAGGTCTCTTTGAAGGCGAGGCTCGGCGACCATAAGCGAGGGAAGGGTTGCATCGGCCGCCCGCGTCTCGCTGGGCAAAGAAGCAAGCCCAGCGCCCACAAAGGCAAAGATAAGCAGCAAGGCCAGGCGCCTGCCGCACAAACCAATACTCACCTTTAGACTTTGAACACCCCAGGACTTATTTGGGCGGCGTTTTTGCCAATCGAGCATAGAAAAACCCGTCTTCTCCGGTCGGAACACCCTCGTGCTCTCGATGGCTAGGAAGAATGAGACCAGGCGCAGAGAGCCGGTGGCAATTTTTTTGTACCAACATAAATTTCTTAATCTGCTCCTCCCCTTCTTCAGGAAAAATAGAGCAGGTAATGTAAACGAGCTTACCACCAGGACGAAGCCGGTCCCAAAGACCCGCCAGAAGATTGGCCTGCGTCTGAACCAGGTCTGCCAGTGAGCGAGGGGTCTGGCGCCATGGAATCTCAGGATGACGGCGAACCACCCCCGAACCTGAGCAAGGCGCATCAAGAACAATGAGGTCAAACTGCTCCGAGCAGCCACGTGGCCAGGCGTCCTGGGCAATCGAATGCGTGGCTACAAGAGGCTGCACCTTAAGCATCGGCGAAAGCCTCTGCGCTTCCCCAACAAGTCGATCAAGCCTTTGCTCAGACCGGTCCATCGCCCAAAGACTTCGGAAGGGATGCTCAGCCAGAAGAAACGTCTTGCCACCAGGAGCGGCACAGGCATCGAGCACATCAAGATCGTCGGGTCGCTCAGCGTCAATAAGCTCGGCAAGTCGCTGGGCAGAGGCATCTTGAACACGAAAGAGGCCTTCTGAATAGCCAGGAATCTTTTGAACAGTAAGCGCCGGTGAAAGCCAAACCGTCTTGGAACCTTGCCAGTGGGTGCGAAGGCCGAGCTCCTCAAGCCGCCCTTGCCAATTGATTTTCTGGACCTCTGACCCAAGGAAACGTAGACAAAAGACTGGAGGCAAAAGGCAGGTCTTGCGATAAATATCAATCAGGCCGGCCCGAGTCAGTCGCTTTCGCCACCATAAAGGCGCATTGCATCGAGCCTCCTCGGTCTCCTGATCAAGGCCTGGTTGAAGTCCAATCACCGACCGCAAAAAGGCGTTGGCAAAACCCTTGGATCGATGGGACACGCGTTGGCAGGCTTCAACTGTCTGATCAACCACTACATAGTCTGGCCGGTAAGACCGCCGTAAAGCACCAAGGCTTACTGCTAAAAGTGATCGAAGCGCCTCAGAGGTGTGGCCTCGAGAGAAGCGATTTAAATGCGACTGAGTGAGCCCAAACGCTCGTATACCATGCGCCTGCAGGTCAAGCACTGCAGCTCGAGCATGCTCCGGCACCTTGTGGATTGAGACAGCCCCTTGACCATGGTCATGGTCGGTGTGAACGGAAAGACGACTTCTAAGACCGTCTGCAGCCCAGAGCATCAACTGCCACAAGGGGCTTTGATGCTCTGGCATTTTTGTCATGAGATCATTTGTCGAAGTCGCATGACTCGTTCTTCTGTCGACGGATGGGTTGAGAACAAACCGGCAATGCCGCGGCCAGACAAAGGATTCATGATCATCATTTGAGCTGTCTCGGGATGGCGCTCGGCCGCTGGGAAAGCCATACCTCTCGCATAATGATCAATCTTCTGCAACGCGCTGGCAAGCGCTTCGGGATCTTGGGCTATTTCAGCGCCCGCCCGATCAGCTTCGAACTCCCGTGCACGCGAAATGGCCATTTGAATAAGGCTTGCAGCAAGAGGGGCGAGAATCATAATGAGAATGCCCACCACAGGGTTCACAGGACGTCCCTCACCGTCACGGCCACCAAAGAACAGGGCAAAATTGGCAAGTGCAGAAATAGCACCCGCCATGGTGGCCGATATGGTTGAAATAAGAATATCGCGGTGCATGACATGGGCAAGCTCATGTGCCATAACGCCCCGAGTCTCACGCGCAGTAAGGAGTCGCAAAAGACCCGTTGTTGCCGCAACGGCAGCATTCTCAGGATTACGGCCCGTGGCAAAGGCGGTGGGTGAGTCTTCGTCAATAATGTAAACCTTCGGCATAGGAAGGTTCGCATACCGGGCGAGCTCTTGCACCATGGTGTAAAACTCGGGGGCGGTCGAGGCATCGACCTGACGGGCGTTGTACATACGCAGCACCAGCTTGTCCGAGAACCAATAGGCTCCTATGTTCATAACCAAGGCAAACGTTAAGGCGATGAGCATGCCTGATTGACCACCCATAAGGCTTCCAATAAGCGCAAACAAGGCAACAATGGCCGCCATTAGCATGCTTGTCTTTAGCCAATTAAACATGGTTTCCTCACTCGATTAAAAAGAGCCCAGAAAAAAGGCTGCTCTTGATTTAGACGAGCCATTCTAGGACGAGTTCCTAGGCGATTGACCCCTCAGGGCCGAAGCACTCACCAGACCGCAGCCCAAAACCCTTCTGAAAATCATGGGCTTTCAGTCGCTTTCCACCCGCTCGCTGCAGCCAACCAAGCTCCACTGCGCCACTGCCACATGCCACGACAAGCCCTTTATGAGCCTCGGCCAAGGCCACAATTTCCCCGGGTTGCCCCCACTGCCCATGACGCTCTACGAGCCTTACGCCGCCAAATTTAAGGGCTTGCCCTTGAATCTGAGCAGAGGCGCCCGGGCTTGGGTCTAGGCAACGAATGAGTCCATAGACGCGATCTGCCGCGTCAACAAAGGAGCAGTGCCGCTCCTCGGGCTTGATTTTCTTGGCATAGAGAACGCCCTCCTCGAGCTGAGGCTCGGGATGACTCGTTTCGAACGGTCTATTCGTAAGAAAACTCTGTAAAAGCCCCGTGGCCAGGTCAGCCAGCCTGTCGTGCAAAGTCTGTGCGTTATCAAGCGGATCAATGGGTGTTGATGCACGGCTCCATACAGGGCCTGTATCAAGCCCATCGTCCATCTGCATAAGGCAGACCCCAGTCTGCGGATCATTGGCCTGAAGAGCTCTTTGTATAGGGGCGGCCCCTCGCCAACGAGGAAGCAGGGAGGCATGCAGGTTAACGCAACCGTACCTTGGCAGAGCCAAGACCTGCGCGGGCAAAAGCTGGCCAAAGGCAATAACAACAAGAAGGTCAAGGTTCTTTGTCTTAATCGCCTCAACGGCAGACTGGCTGGCCGGGTCGAAGCCTCGAAGATTCTCGGGAGTCAGCAAGTCGATTCCCTGTTCAAGCGCGACTCGACTAACCGGAGAGGGCTCTAAGGTACGACCACGACCTACCCTGCGATTGGGCTGGGATAGAACGAGTGCCCAATCCACGAGGTCCTGAAGCTGAGGATTCGCGAGTTGCTTGAGAAAAATGGTGGCCGCGAAGTCAGGCGTGCCAGCAAAACCTACACGCAGTCTAGTCAATGCGATCTGCCTTGCGTATAGCGCTAATAAAGTGGGGGGACGGAGTCGGCTGTTGCCAGTTTCTCCGCTTTTTGTAACTTGGTTTTAATTCGGCCTTGTTTAAGTCGTGAGAGGTAGTCTACAAAAACTTTGCCATTTAAATGGTCCATTTCATGTTGCAGACAGACCGCCAATAGACCTTGAGCCTCAAGCTCGAAGGTCTTGCCATTAAGCTCCTGCGCCTTCACATGAATGAGGTCAGGCCGTTGCACCTCGTCGAATACACCTGGTACAGAGAGACAGCCCTCCTGATGGGCAACATGTTGATCGGATGCCTTCTGAATGACCGGATTAATAAACACCTTTAGGTCGGAACGATCTTCAGAGAGGTCCATTACGATGACCTGCTTATGAACATTGACTTGGGTGGCTGCAAGCCCAATGCCAACGGCGTCGTACATGGTTTCTGCCATATCCGCAACGAGTTTCACAAGTTCGTCGTCAAAGTGCTCCACAGGCTTTGCAATTGTGCGAAGCCTCGGGTCAGGGTAATGAAGAATCTTAAGCAGTGCCATACACAAATTTTAGACTATTCAAAACGTCGGATAGAAAGTTTCTAGTTGACGCCTAGGCTAGAGGCCCCCATTTTATTGAAAGGCTTCTTGTGACAAACGCAAAAACTCTCAATCGACCTCAGCCTAGCCAGGTAGACACACCGCAAACACTCGATCTCGTTAAGCACGGTTATGTCCCTGACACGCTGGAGCCAAAATTAAGGTCTATTTACCTGCTTGGCGAGCCAAGCCTGCTGAGCCGTCCCATTATTGGCATAGTTGGCAGTCGTCATGCCAGTCAACAGGGTATTGAAGACAGTTTTTGGTTCGCAAACGAGCTTGCCACAGCAGGTTGCGTTGTAATCAGTGGGCTTGCTGTGGGCATTGATGCGGCCGCACACCGTGGCGCCATTTCGGCAGGTCGAAACAGCACCATTGCTGTGGTGGCCCATGGCTTTCGCTTTTGTTACCCAGCGCGACATCAGCAGCTGCTTCAACAGGTGCTCGAGACGGGAGGTGCAGCCATTTCGGAGTACGAGCCCAACACACCGCCAAGGCCCCACCAATTTCTGCATCGCAACCGAATTATTGCTGGGCTCTGCGACGCACTTCTGGTCATTGAGGCGGGTCCGAAAAGTGGAGCCTTGACGACGGCGAGCATCGCGCTTGAATTGGGAAAAGATATTTATGCGCTCCCAGGGTCCGTGCACTCTGAGCTCTCTTGTGGTGGTCATCAACTTATACGCCAGGGGGCTGGCCTGGTTCAGTCACCGCATGAGCTTCTAACCGATCTAGGTCGAGCGCTTCTACCGCAAACCAAGCTTCCCGTCCGCAGAAAACAAGGGAAAGACACATTTCAGCCAAAGACATGGCAAGACGATTTTCCGGAAATGAGAGATCCTCGTTATGATCTGGTGAACTCAGCGCTTCGTTATGAGCCTCAGTCTCTAACGGAGCTACTGTCAACACTTCCAGAACATTGCAAGGAAAATGATCTTATTGCTGGACTGCTCATGCTAGAACTCGACCAAAAAGCCTGCCGCCTGCCTGATGGGCGTTGGGTCCGTTTCAAAAACCACTAAGGCAAACAAAATCCCCATGACTTCTAAATCTCCTACAACAGGCAAGCTTTTGGTTATTGCTGAGAAGCCCTCGGTGGCCTCCGATATTGCAAAGGCGCTTGGCGGGTTTGAGAAAGAGTCCGATTATTTTGAAAGTGCTGAAATGGTTGTCGGGTCCGCAGTAGGACATTTGCTCGAGATTGTTCCACCCGAAGGTGTTGAAGTTAAACGAGGGAAGTGGTCTTTTGCCCATCTACCTGTCATTCCAGAAGCATTTGACTTAAAGCCTCTGCCAAAGTCTGAACAGCGCCTAAAGCTTCTTGCCCGCCTCCTTAAGCGTAAGGACATCACAGGTGTTATTAACGCCTGCGATGCCGGACGGGAAGGGGAGCTTATCTTTCGGTTGATCATGCAGTACACCAAGTCAAAGCTGCCGATTCAGCGGCTCTGGCTGCAATCCATGACACCAGAATCCATTCGCGAGGCATTCCGACAGCTTCGCAGCGACAAAGACCTACAAAGCCTTGCTAACGCTGCACGCTGTCGATCGGAGGCCGACTGGTTGGTCGGAATCAATGGCACGCGGGCCATGACGGCTTTTAATTCCAAAGATGGGGGTTTCTTCCTTACGACGGTAGGGCGTGTTCAAACACCCACGCTGTCCATCTTGGTTGATCGCGAAGATTTAATTCGACGCTTTCAGGCCAAAACGTATTTTGAGGTCTCAGCAATTTTTGACACCGGCACGGAGCAGTACACGGGCAAATGGTTTGACCCACTGTTTTCAAAATCGGAGGACAGTCCTGATTCACGGGCAGACCGGCTATGGGATCGGACAAAGGCCGACGCTGTCATGGCCTGCCTTGCCAAGGGAATGCTTACGAAGGTTTCGGAAGAAACCAAACCAAGCAGTCAGTCAGCGCCAATGCTCTTTGACCTTACAAGTTTGCAGCGTGAAGCCAATGCTCGTTTTGGATTTTCGGCCAAAGCTTCTCTTGGGCTTGCTCAGGCGCTTTATGAGAAGCATAAGGTAGTCACTTACCCCCGTACCGATTCAAAGGCCCTGCCAGAAGACTATATTGAAACCGTTATTGGCTGCTTTAAGTCGCTCTCAAAACTATCGGAGTACAAATCGTTTGCCTCTCAGCTTGTATCGGAAAAGCTTATTGTTCCGAATAAGAAGATATTTAATAACGCCAAAATCTCCGATCACTTTGCGATCTTTCCAACAGGCCAGATTCCTAAGAGCCTTACTGAACCTGAGGCCAAGATTTTTGATCTTATTGTTCGTCGTTCGCTTGCTGTTTTCTTTCCTCCAGCCGAGTTTCTAAACACCACACGTATTTCTGAGATTGCGAATAACTTCTTTAGGACCGAGGGAAAGGTGCTTAAGGCAGCTGGATGGATGGCGGTTTATGGCAAGACCATCGACGAACAGCCTTTTCTACCTCCGCTTCCAGAAGGAAAAAGCATTGCGCTTGCAAGCCATGAACTGCATGAGCTTCAAACCAAGCCGCCGGCTCGTTATTCAGAGGCCACACTTTTAAGCGCGATGGAGGGCGCGGGTCGTTTTGTAGACGATGAGGAAAAGCGTGATGCCATGTCGGGCAAGGGTCTTGGTACCCCGGCAACCCGTGCCGCCATTATTGAAGAGCTGATTGCTAAGCAGTATGTGGTTCGTGAGGGCAGGGAACTTACACCTACGGCCAAAGC
>JAURCW010000200.1 GCA_030828265.1 Burkholderiales bacterium
TAGACTTTAATGGCATCTGGTCGGTCAAGGCCTCGCCGCATGTAAATGGCCTTGGCCATGTGTGCGGGTTCAGCCGTTTCAGCCTGCTCAAGATCCGCCACCGTTAAAGCAACACGCAGTAAGCGATCATGCACCCGCAGGCTGTTTCCCGAAACATTCATAAACTGACGCAGCAGATTGCGGGCTGACTCCGAGAATCGGCTTGACTGCCCAAGCAGCTGCTCGGGCGTTAAATGCGCATTGGCGCAACCCTGCCGGTCCTCCGCCCTTTGACGCGCGCCTTGAATACGCAGACGCGTTGCCTTGTAGACCCCTGCGGGGTTGGTCTCCTTCTTCTCAAGTGTTTTGGTGGGCGGCGACTGACGGGTAAGCAATAAGGCGAGGTCAAAGCGGTCAAGTAAAGGGCCTGACAATCGCATGCGATAGCGTTGAACCTGCTCAGCGCTGCAATGGCAGTGCTTTGGGCCTCGTGAGGCCCCGTAGTAGCCGCAGGGACAGGGGTTCATGGCCGCAACCAAGAGCGCGCGAGCAGGAAGGCTTAAGCGTGTGCGCATCCGCACAACATGCACTTCACCGGTTTCAAGGGGTTCTCGCAAAGCCTCCAGGCTCGAGCGCCCAAACTCGGGCAACTCGTCAAGAAAGAGGACCCCCCGGTGGGCCAGCGAAACCTCCCCCGGAACCACAGGCTGTGCACCACCCACCAGGGCCACAGCCGAGGCCGTGTGGTGAGGTGCGCGAAAAGGGGGAAGACATGACAGCCCGGTTTCTCTGGGTTCGGAGCCAAGGCCCGGCTGCGTTGAAACCGCTGGGCCTGACAAGGCCTGAATCGACTGCACTTCTCGGGACTGGGCAGAACCAAGCCGAGGCATCAGGCCATTGACGCCATGTGCAATTATCGACTTGCCGACGCCCGGGGGGCCCATAAGCAGAAGATTATGCAAGCCCGCTGCGGCGATTATGGCGGCCTGCTTGGCATCGTGCTGGCCATAAATGGCAGACCACCTTGCGCAGGCCACGGCTTCCGCCACAGCCGCAGCGTCCTGCTGCTCGCCAGAATCGGTCTGGAACGATATCGAACCGAAAGGGCCAGAGCCCCTAAAGGCCTCCACGGCCTGGCACAGGCCGTCCACGCAGGCGATATTGGCTTCATCTTTCAAGGCATGCAGGTCACGGCTGCTTACCAGGGGAAAGAGAAGCCGAGGCCGTGCTGATGGCTGCTCAGTCTCCCGATCAAAACCTCGAACACCCCGGTCAACCACCGAGATACCAAAGGCCGCGGCTTTCGGTAAGGGCAGGAGGTCGGCTGCAAGCGAGAGCTCCCCAAAGACAAGCCAGTGATCAAGCGCCTTGCCATCAAGATCACCCGCAGCCGCAAGAATGGCAAGGGCAATCGCAAGGTCGTAGTGGCCCGAGCTTTTGGGCAGGTCCGCCGGCGCAAGGTTGACCGTGAGTCGGCCCTGCGGAAAACGAAAGCCCGCTGTTTCAATGGCCGCGCGCACCCGCTCTCGCGCCTCACGAACAGAGCCGCTGGCCAAACCAACGATAGAGAACTGGGGAAGACCGCCCGAAAGATGGGCCTCGACACGAACCAAATGGGCCTGCAGGCCCAGAAGTTCAACGGAATAAGCAGTAGAGAGTGTTGTCGTCATGCCCCCATAAAACGCGAGGGGCTGGCTCGCGGACTACTAGTCGTTTGAGGGGCTTGTGCTGGTCACTGTCGGGTCTGATGAGCCCGAGCTTGTTTTGCCAACACCACTGGAGTCCGTGGGGCCAGACGTACCCGCCGTTAAGGCCTTAAGCTGAGCCTCGAGCTCAGCGAGTTTCATAAGGGCTTGCTCAAGCAGAAGCCCTTGCTGATCAAACTCCTCGCGAGTGACCAGATCCATCTTTTGCAATGTAGCGTCCAGCGTCTGCCTCAATTGAGCTTGCACCTGGGCTGCTGGGCCACTGGCCATAGCATCTGACAACTTTTTTTGAAGGTCGGCAAAGAGTGGAGGAAGCTCAGGCATGCCTAAACGGTAACCCATTTCAGGCCGGTTTTCAGCCGGAAAGGGAAGCAGACCAACCCACGGAGCAAACGAAAGTCAAAGCCCCCGAGCTGGTGCGATTCGCACCAAGAAAGTGCGTGAAAGCTTGGGGCGCACCAAGGCCCGGCGTTATTTCAATCAACTAGCCTCTTTTAGGGCCTTTTTTGCGGTTTTTTATGGGTTTTATGACTGGCACGTTAATCGCTATTAAGGCTGGGGTAAGTACCACCTCATCAAATCTTTTAGGAGAACCTCAATGAAAAAAACCCTTCTCGCGATTGCCCTGTCCTCTGCCTTTGTACCCCTGGCCCCCGCTGTCGCATCTGACCTCGAGTTGTCCGGTAATTTTGCTCTCGTAAGCGACTATCGATTCCGCGGTATCTCTCAGACAGATAAGCAGATGGCCGCGCAAGGCGGATTTGATCTTGCTCATTCTTCAGGCTTCTACGCAGGCACATGGACATCTAACGTGTCCCAATGGGCAAACA
>JAURCW010000070.1 GCA_030828265.1 Burkholderiales bacterium
CGCTACGAATACCCCGATGAAATCGTTCCAGCCGGGCTCACACCCAGGCAATGGCTTCGTCACTTAACAGAGGACGGCATTCGTCGACGGTATCCAGAATCAAGCGATGCACAAGGCCTGCCTGCAGGGGTTCGACAACAAATTGAACACGAACTCGAGCTTATTCACGAACTGAACTACGAGCCCTACTTTTTAACGGTCTATGACATTGTGGCCTTTGCCCGGTCGCGCGGCATTCTCTGCCAGGGCCGAGGCTCAGCGGCAAACTCCGCCGTCTGCTACTGCCTTGGCATTACCGAGGTTGATCCAGCGCGCATGAGCATGCTCTTTGAGCGTTTTATTTCCAAAGAGCGTAACGAACCTCCCGACATTGATGTTGACTTTGAGCATCATCGACGCGAGGAGGTCATTCAATACATCTACGGCAAATACGGTCGCGAGCGTGCCGCCCTTGCTGCTGCGCTGGTGCGTTACCGTCCACGTTCGGCGCTGCGTGATTCGGGCAAAGCCCTGGGTATTTCTAGTCATCTTGTCGATCTTGCCGCCAAGGGGCGAAGCTGGTGGGATGGAAAGCAAATTTGCGCAGAAGGCCTAAGGGAAAGCCTCACCCAGGGGCTGATCCAGTCTTCTGGGAATAAAGAATTACAAACCACCACCGGAAACCCCCTGGCCATTCCAAGCGACACAAAGCTTGAGCAATGGGCCGCCTTAAGCAGCCAACTCATGGGCTTTCCGCGACATTTATCTCAGCACGTCGGTGGCTTTGTCATTGCGCGCTACAGCCTGCACGATCTCGTTCCCACCGAGAACGCCAGCATGGCTGAGCGCAGTGTCATTCAATGGGATAAAGACGACATTGATGCCCTGGGCTTATTGAAGGTGGATGTGCTGGCCCTGGGCATGCTGTCTGCCATTGCCCATGCTCTGGTTTTTGTAGGGCAGAAACAGCATCCCGACAAGCCACTGGGGGCAAAGCCCATGGCCATGCAAGACATTCCTGCGGAAGACCCTGCCACCTATGCCATGATTTCTGCGGCCGACACGCTTGGCGTTTTTCAAATCGAGTCGCGCGCTCAAATGAGCATGCTGCCTCGGCTTCAGCCTCAGTGCTTTTACGACCTGGTGATTGAAGTGGCCATTGTGCGGCCCGGCCCCATTCAAGGCGGTATGGTCCACCCCTACCTACGACGACGTCAGGGCCTTGAGCCTGTGGACTACCCCAGTCCATCGGTGAAGCAGGCCTTGGAGCGCACCCTTGGGGTGCCTATTTTTCAAGAGCAGGTGATGCAACTGGCCATTCTTGCTGCAGGTTTTACAGCAGGCGAGGCCGACCAGCTTCGGCGAGCCATGGCAGCCTGGCGACATCGTGGCAGCCTTGGACCTTTTCAAGAAAAACTTGTCGATGGCATGCTCAGCCGCGGCTACAGCCGCGACTTTGCTGAACGTGTCTTTGCACAGATTCAGGGCTTTGGCGAATACGGCTTTCCCGAGTCCCATGCAGCAAGCTTTGCTTTGTTGGTTTACGTAAGCTGCTGGCTGAAATGTCACCATCCCGATGCCTTTTTGGCGGCTCTACTCAAAGCTCAGCCCATGGGGTTTTATGCACCAGCCCAGCTGGTTCGAGACGCTCGCGCACACGGTGTTGAGGTGCGCTCTGTGGATGTACAAGCAAGCCAGGTGTTCGCAAGCCTTGAGCCCTTCAACGATCGATGGGCAGTGCGTCTTGGTCTTCACCAGGTGGCTCATTTAACCCAAGAGGCTATGTATCGTATTGTTCAGGCCCGGGCGACCAAAACATTTAACTCTGTAGACGACCTTGCCATGCGCGCAGAGCTATCACGTCAAGACCTTCAGGCGCTAGCAGCGGCTGGCGCGCTGCAAAGTCTTTCTGCAGACCGGCATCAGGCTCACTGGCTTGCCACAGGCCATGATCAGCTGCCCGGTGTCTTGCAGGATGCGGCCTGCGAACAAGAGCTACCTGCTGCCGGTCTGCTGCCCGTTCCAACCGAGGCGCAGAACCTTATCGCCGACTACGCAAGCCTGGGTCTTAGCCTTGGACGTCATCCGCTTGCCCTGCTTCGAAAGGAGCTGAAAGAACGCTTTCAAAGCAGGCCCGCCATCGAACTTCAAAAACTCGGTCATCAGCAACTGGCTCGCGCCAGCGGCCTTGTCACTCATCGGCAGCGGCCAGGAACGGCCAAGGGTGTTGTCTTCATTACCCTGGAAGATGAAACGGGAAGTATCAATTTAATTATCTGGCCCGACATTCTAAAAATATACAAACAGGCGGTGCTTCATGGCCAGCTTCTTACTGCCTACGGCCGTTGGCAGCGTGACCAGACCATTGCCACGGACGCCCCTGGCCAGGTTATGAACCTGGTTGCGCTACGGATCGAAGACCATACGCCTTTGTTAGCCCAGCGACTTGGCGAGATGGCGTCTTCCTCGCGTGACTTCCACTAGTGGCCTTTAATAGTTTCGCCGCCAAAAAGACATTGCACCCCGGGCGTCCATTCCACCATCAGGGCTCACCACTCCCCCTACAATGCACAAGAAATGTTCCCGCCCTCACCTTCATCCACATTCACACCCACCCAGACAGTGTCATTGCAAAGCATTGAGAAGCCTTTCAAGGCTCTGGTTCTTGGAAGCTCCGGCACCATCGGCTCGGCATTTGTTCAGGCCCTTCAGTGCAGCCCAGGCTGCAGCCAGGTGGTGGGCATTAGCCGAACAAGTCACGACAAGTTCGCCCTGGAAGACGAGGCGAGTATCGCGCGCGCTGCCATGCACGAAAAAGCTAATGGGCCTTTTTCTGTCATTGTGGATGCGACGGGCGCCCTCACCATCGATGGACAGGGCCCAGAAAAACGTCTCGCCGCCTTAAATGCAGGTCAGCTCGCGCGTGCCTTTGAAGTCAATGCCATTGGTCGCGCCCTTGTTCTTAAGCATTTCATCGACCTCCTTCCCCGCCAGGGTCGCTGTCTCTTTGCGGTGCTCTCGGCTCGGGTGGGTAGCCTATCTGACAACAAACTGGGGGGCTGGTACGGCTATCGAGCCTCCAAGGCTGCAGGCAACATGTTCTTACAAACTGCGGCCATCGAATCCCACCGCACGCGTCCCGAGGCTGTCTTTGCCGCCTTGCAGCCGGGCACTGTGGTGTCCAAGCTTTCATCGCCTTTTCAATCAGGCCACACCACAGTCGCAGCCGAAGACTCAGTGGCAGGCTTGCTGACGGCTCTGGACAGACTTGAGGCTCGGGCACAAGCCTGGTTCATTGACTACCAGGGGAACACCATTGACTGGTAAGGCTACGGATCTTGATGCGGTTGTTGTTGGGGCAGGCGTTGTTGGCCTTGCCATTGGCAGGGCCCTCTCGCAGTCAGGGCTGGACACCCTCGTCATTGAATCGCAGCCCCGTCACGGCATGGGTACAAGCTCGCGTAACAGTGGCGTCATTCATGCCGGGCTTTACTACCCCCCGGGCTCCAACAAGGCCAGCTGGTGTGTCCGAGGCCGCGAACTTCTTTATGCCTTTTGCCAAAGCCATCAGGTGGCCCATAAGCAACTGGGAAAACTTATTGTGGGGCAAGACGAGGACGAGGCTGCGCTTCAGACCATTACGTCACGGGCAAAAGACTCTGGCGTAACCAACTTGCGATGGCTTACTCAACAGGAGCTCAAAGCCATGGAGCCGGAGGTTCGTGCCCGCCATGCGCTTTTTAGTCCCTCCACAGGCATTGTGGATGTTCATGAACTGATGCTTGCCCTTGAGGGCGACATTGAGAAGGCCGGGAGTAACGTGGTCACACAGAGCTGCTTTCTAGCAGCCTCTCTTATCGGCACAGGTGTCAGCAAGGGCTGGCAGCTCGACGTTAAGGTTGGGCAAGACGAGCGTCATAGGCTTAGCTGTCAGCTTCTAGTTAATGCAGCAGGGCTTGATGCCGATGCCGTGGCAAGCCGAATTGAAGGGCTGGCTGCCGAGCACATCCCGAAGGTTCACTTTGCGAAGGGCAATTACGCCAGTCTTACGGGAAGTCATCCCTTTAAGCACCTTGTCTACCCCGCGCCTGTCCCGGGTGGCCTTGGAACACACCTCACACTTAACATTGCAGGAGAGGCCCAGTTTGGCCCGGATGTGGAATGGCTTGGGCTGGCCGACCCCCATCGCCTGCCTGGATCCACCCATCCCAGCCTCAACTACGCGGTAAATACTGCCCAGCTCGCTGACTTTGCGGCCTCCGTGCAGCGCTGGTGGCCCTCGCTAAGGGCCGAACGTCTGCAGCCTGGCTACTCCGGCATCCGACCCAAACTCACACAAAATGCCAAAGAACCAGCGGCCGACTTTGTCTTGCAGGGGCCGGACCAACACGGGCTGGCTGGGCTCGTTAACCTTTTTGGAATTGAATCGCCAGGGCTAACCGCATGCCTTGCCATCGGCGAGGCAGTTCACCATTGTGCAAAAACATCCGCCTGACGCCTACACTCCACCAGGCCTTGAGTGGTGGATTCTTCGACGCCTGCCCAAGGTTTCCTTAGCCGTGACCTTGGCCTTCGGTCTTGCCTGGTGGCTTATTCGCTTATGGCCACGACAGGGTCCAGACGCCGAGGTTGCCTCTCAGACGCTTCTTGCGGAGTACGCCCTGCTCGGTGGTTTCATCTTCTTTATCACCATGGTGGTCACAGTTGGCATCGGCTGCATTTTCGTGTCTATTATGAAAGGGCCGCGCTACTCAGCCGACTCGTACGTCATTAATGACAAAGAAAAGCCCGGGCCCCAAAAAGAACGCTAGCTCGGCGACTTGACGAGCGGGTACGCTAGCTTTTTGCAAGCCGGCGAACAGTCGTTAAACGAGGGGCCCAGTAAGACGAAAGTAGCGACTCGATGCGAACCGTGCCTCCTTCACTAGGCGCGTGCACGAAGCGGTTCTTACCCACATAAATACCAACGTGTGAAAACGGATGACCTGTCGTATTAAAAAAAATCAGATCCCCAGGCAGACGTTGATCAACCTCCACCTCTTTTCCAAAGCGACTCATCTCAACCACTGTGCGCGGAAGTTTCAAGCCCTTCGCCCGATAGGCCACGTAAACTACGAGGCCACTGCAATCAAAGCCCCCCGCAGGAGTATTACCCCCCCACTTGTAAGGAACGCCGACAAGTCCAATGGCATGAATGGCAAGATCGGAGAGACCTGTTTGAGTCTTCTCGGCCCGAGACTCGGCAATCACCACCCTTGCGCCTGCTGCACGTTCAACGGGAACGGCTGCGCATCCTGCAAGGGCAAGAATGAAACCCATTAAGAGTCCGTGACGTAACGAATAGAACCTTAACCGAGACAAGGGCAAAGGCTTTAGGGCTAGGCTACGACTAAAGCCCCTGACTAAGGTCGGTCTTAAGGTCCTCAAGCGTCTCAAGTCCAACGGCAAGCCGAATAAGAGACTGGCGAATTCCAGCACGTGCACGTGCCTCCTCACTGATGCGGCCGTGCGTTGTGGATGCCGGATGAGTAATGATGCTACGGGTGTCCCCCAGGTTGCCCGTACGCGAAAAAATCGAGACCGCATTCACAAGCCGAAAGGCCCGCTCCTGCGCCTGCGTCTCGTTATCAGCCTTTAGCTCAAACGAAACAATTGCCCCTCCCGAGGACTGCTGGCGCATGGCAAGCGCGTGCTGCGGGTGCGAGGCAAGGCCTGGATAGAAAACTCGGCCCACCGAAGGATGCTGTTCAAGCCAGGCTGCAAGTGCCAGAGCAGACTCACTGTGCGCCTTCATGCGAAGGGCAAGAGTCTCCATAGAACGATGCAGTACCCAGGCGTTGAAGGCCGACATGGAGGGCCCGCAGGTGCGCACCACGGCGCGAATCTGATCCACCAAGGCCTTAGGGCCGGCAACCGCGCCTCCAAGCACACGTCCTTGCCCGTCCAGGTATTTGGTTGCAGAGTGCAAAACGAGATCAATCGGAAACCTTAGGGGCTGCTGAATGGCCGGCGTGCAAAAACAGTTGTCCACCACCGTAATTACACCCGCCTTACGCGCAATGGTTCCAATGGCCTGAAGATCGGCCACTTGAGTCAAGGGATTCGAGGGTGTCTCGAGGTAAAAAAGTCGGGTTGCAGGGCTAATGGCCGCTTCCCACTGCTCAGGCCGCGCCAGATCAACGTACTTAACACCCACGCCAAACTTCGTCATAAAATTATCGAAGAGCTGAATGGTGGCCCCAAAGAGACTTCCTGTGGTGACAATCTCATCACCGGACTTCAAAAGCCCAAGGCAGACGGCAAGAATGGCAGACATGCCCGATGCAGTGGCCACACAGTCTTCAGCCTCTTCAAGCGATGCGAGCCTTCGCTCAAACATCTGCACAGAAGGGTTTGTGAACCGGCTGTAAACCATGCCCGGCTCAATGTTTTGAAACCGTCGAGCCGCCTCTTCGGCATCATCGAAGACAAAGCTCGAGGTTAGGTAGAGCGCCTCAGAATGTTCGCCAAACTCTGAACGCATGGTGCCATCCCGAACGGCTCGTGTCTCAAAGCCGAGCTGAGAG
>JAURCW010000136.1 GCA_030828265.1 Burkholderiales bacterium
CAACAAAGCCCTGGGCTGAAAGGCTTAATCCCTCGCCCTCAAGCTGATACTTGCCGTCTTTGTAGAACTCGGAGCTCGCGCAGTCGAGCCCCAAGGCAATTTCGCGCCCAGGCTCGTAGCCTGCCGTCTCAATGGCCTGAAGAATCATTTGTATTGCTGCCTCGTGGCTTTTGACACTGGGCGCAAAGCCGCCCTCATCGCCGACCGCAACCGAGAGTCCTTGGTCATGAAGAATTTTTTTCAGGGCATGAAAAACCTCGGCACCGTAGCGCAGGGCCTCACGAAACGAGGGAGCGCCCACCGGAATAATCATGAGCTCTTGCAGGTCGAGGTTGTTGTTGGCATGCGCCCCACCATTCACTACGTTCATCATGGGAACGGGTAGAGCCATGGGGCCGGACCCCCCAAAGTAGCGATACAGCGGAAGGCCTGCTTGATCAGCCGCGGCCTTGGCCACCGCCATGGAGGTTGCCAAGAGCGCATTTGCTCCGAGCCTCGATTTGTTTTCAGTGCCATCGAGCTCGATAAGAGTCTTGTCGATAAACGCCTGCTCGGAGACATCAAGACCCATAAGAGCCTCGGCAATCTCGGTGCCAATGGACTCAACGGCCTTACGAACACCCTTACCCAGATACCGCGTTGCGTCGCCATCGCGACGCTCAACCGCCTCACGGCTTCCGGTGGACGCGCCGCTGGGAACCGAAGCCCGACCCATCACACCAGTCTCAAGCAAAACATCACATTCCACCGTGGGGTTGCCGCGACTGTCGAGAATTTCTCGACCCACCAGATCAACAATTGCTGCCATTTTTCTCTCCCCTGATTCTTAGTTTTTTGTAGGCGACGCGCCAAGACACTCGGCTGAACACGCACTCAACATTCTTTAAAAATCATGCTCCAAAAAAGTGGAGGATTTCGTCACACGATCAAGAGCCACCAGTTGCTCTAGAAGACCCTTCATTTTTGCAAGCGGTACCGCATTGGGCCCATCAGACAAAGCCTTGTCAGGGTTGGGATGCGTCTCCATAAAAAGACCTGCAACCCCAACAGCAATGGCGGCCCGCGCAAGCACCGGAACAAACTCGCGCTGCCCACCACTGCTCGTGCCCTGCCCGCCTGGCAGCTGAACCGAGTGCGTGGCATCAAAAACCACTGGGCAGTCGGTCTGACGCATGATGGCAAGGCTGCGCATATCGCTAACCAAATTGTTGTAACCAAAGCTTGCCCCACGCTCGCAGGCCATGAACCGATCCTCCGACAAACCCGCCTCACGCGCTGCCGCCTTAGCCTTGGCCATGACCTGAATCATGTCTTGGGGCGCCAAAAACTGACCCTTCTTGATGTTCACTGGCTTACCACTTTGGGCAACCTTGCGAATAAAGTCGGTTTGCCTGCATAAAAAAGCAGGCGTCTGAAGCACATCGACAACCTGGGCCACCTCGGGCACCTCTTGCTCGGTGTGAACATCGGTTAACACGGGCACATTCAAGGCCTTGCGAACCGACTGCAAAATCGCAAGCCCCTGGTCGCGACCAAGCCCACGAAAGGACGAACCCGAGGATCGGTTTGCCTTGTCGTAGCTTGATTTAAAAATGAAAGGAATGCCGAGCTCGGCACAGATTTCTTGAAGTCTGCCGGCCGTCTCCATTTGCAAGGTCTCCGACTCCACCACGCAAGGGCCCGCAATAAGAAAGAAGGGCTGACCGAGCCCAGCCCGAAAGCCCGCCAGATCAATGCTGGGGAAAGCCGCCATTAAGCAATTTCCTTAAGCTGGTGAAGGGCCGCCTGAATGTATGAGATAAAAAGCGGGTGGCCCTTTTTCGGGGTGGAAGTGAACTCGGGGTGGAACTGAACCGCCATAAACCAAGGGTGAGACGACAAGGGTAGCTCGATCATCTCAACCAAAGCCTCCGTAGGCGTCTCTGAACTAATGACAAGGCCCGCCTTCTTAAGCTGGTCTTTGAACCGGTTGTTCACCTCGTAACGATGACGATGGCGCTCATTGACTTCCGCGCCATAAATTGCATGGGCGCGAGTACCTGGCTGCACCGGACAGCGCGTGGCCCCGAGTCGCATCGACCCACCAAGGTCGGACTTCTCGGTTCGACTCTGAAGGCTTCCGTCGGCTGCGGTCCATTCGGAAATGAGCGCAATCACAGGCTCGGGGGTTGTGGGCATGAACTCGGTGGAATTGGCCTGACTTAAGCCCGCCACATGGCGTGCAAATTCGACCACGGCAAGCTGAAGGCCCAGACAAATGCCTAGGTAAGGAATTTTGCGCTCACGGGCATAACGAACGGCAAGAATCTTCCCTTCAACACCCCGACGGCCAAAGCCCCCTGGCACCAAAATAGCCTGATAGGCCGCAAGCATGTCCACACCGTGGAGCTCAAGCTCTTCGGAATCAATGTAGTCGATTTGAACGCGCGACCGAGTGTGCAGACCGGCATGAACAAGCGCCTCAGTAAGCGACTTGTAAGACTCGGTAAGGTCAACGTATTTGCCCACCATGGCCACTCGTACGGTGGCCTGTGGGTTCTCAAGCCTTTCAACCAGATCGTCCCAGACATGCAGGTTGGCCGGGGGCCTTGAGGGCATGGCGAGGCTGTCGAGAATCTGTTGGTCGACCGCCTGCTCCCAAAGCATTCGAGGGATTCGGTAGATGCTGTCGACATCGGCAACAGAAATAACCGCCTCGGGAGGCACATTCGAAAAAAGAGAGATCTTGTCGCGCTCATCTTCAGGCAGCACGCGATCGGCCCGGCAAAGCAGCAGGTGCGGGCTAATTCCAATCTCACGCAACTTTTGTACCGAGTGCTGGGTGGGCTTGGTTTTGAGCTCACCTGCCGAAGGAATAAATGGCACCAGGGTGAGATGAATAAAACAACTGCTTGAACGACCCTGTCGGATGCTGAGCTGTCGTATGGCCTCAAGAAAAGGCAGCGACTCAATGTCGCCCACCGTACCGCCCACTTCCACAATGGCCACATCGACCTCATCGGAGGTTCCCGCTCGAGCGCCGCGAAGAATGAAGTCTTGAATCTCGTTTGTAATATGCGGAATGACCTGAACAGTTTTTCCGAGGTACTCACCCCTTCGCTCTTTGCGAAGCACCCCATCGTAGATTTGGCCCGTGGTGAAGTTATTAAGCTTGCGCATACGGGCATCAAGAAAACGCTCGTAATGGCCGAGGTCAAGGTCGGTCTCGGCACCATCTTCCGTGACAAAAACCTCACCGTGCTGAAAGGGGCTCATGGTGCCGGGGTCAACATTCAGGTAAGGATCCATTTTGATGATGGTGACCTTTAACCCACGTGACTCCAAGAGCGCACCAATGGAGGCCGACGCAATACCCTTTCCCAGGGAAGAGACAACACCACCTGTTACAAAGACAAACTTAGACACACAAACCCCAGACCATAAATTAGAAATGAAGCGGACAGGCCGTCTGCTCGCGAATAAGTTCTTCGGTAACCCCAGGGGCCATCTCAAGTACAGCAAGCCCGTGACGTTGCACTTCAAAGACACCAAGGTTAGTAATAATCATGTCAACCACGCCAACGCCCGTAAGCGGCAGGCTGCACTCCTTCACAATTTTATAGTCCATGCTGCCGTCTGATTTTTTGGCCGTGTGCTCCATGATGACAATAACTTTCGATACACCTGCCACCAGGTCCATGGCCCCGCCCATGCCCTTGACCATCTTTCCCGGAATCATCCAGTTGGCAAGGTCACCCTTCTCGGAGACCTGCATGGCACCAAGAATAGCGAGGTCAATGTGCCCGCCGCGAATCATGCCAAAGGAGTCAGCGCTTGAAAAAATAGCCGACCCCGGCAGGGTGGTCACGGTTTGTTTGCTCGCATTAATAATG
>JAURCW010000094.1 GCA_030828265.1 Burkholderiales bacterium
GAGCTTGTGGTTGCCCGGCCCGTGCGCCCGGCGCAGCCATACGGTGGTGCAGCCGGCCCAGTTCAGTGGCAGGTGGTTGGACGAGCCTTTATCGACAAAGGCTTTCAGTAGAGCCTGCTAGTCGAGCAGAGGCTTTAGAAACCGCCCGGTGTAGCTACCGGTCTGATCTGCCGTCTGGGCAAGGGTCTCGGGACTGCCCTGCGCAACAATTTGGCCGCCCGCCTGCCCACCTTCTGGCCCAACGTCGATCAGCCAGTCGCAGACTTTAATGACATCCAGGTTGTGTTCAATGACAAGTACGGTGTTGCCCGCCTGCGTTAGCCTTTGAAGAAGGTCGAGCAGCACAGCGGTGTCATGAAAGTGCAGCCCGGTGGTGGGCTCATCAAGAACGTAAAGCGTCTTGCCGGTTCCGCGTTTGGATAACTCGCAGGCAAGCTTCACGCGCTGTGCCTCCCCGCCCGATAGCGTTGTCGCACTCTGACCGAGCTTGACATAACCAAGTCCCACTTCGTTAAGGGTTTCAAGCCTTCGAGCGACGTTGGGAACCGCAGAGAAAAAGCCACAAGCCTCTTCAATGGTGAGATCAAGAACCTCGGCAATGGTCTTGCCTCGGTAGCGAACATCAAGCGTCTCTCGGTTATAGCGTAATCCTTTGCAGATATCGCAGGGCACATAGAGATCGGGAAGAAAATGCATTTCGACTTTAATAAGCCCATCGCCTTGGCAGGCCTCGCACCGGCCGCCTTTGGTGTTAAACGAAAAGCGTCCCGCGTCGTAGCCCCGTTCGCGCGCCATGATGGTCTCAGCGAAAAGCTCTCGAATGGGTGTTAACAAACCCGTGTAAGTGGCGGGGTTGCTGCGCGGCGTGCGCCCAATGGGACTCTGGTCGACGTTAATCAGTCGGTCGATATGTTCTAGGCCCTCGAGCCGATCAAAAGGCTCGGGCTCGACCTGACGTCCATTAAGCTGCTGCGCCACCGCCGCGACCAGGGTGTCGTTAATCAGCGTGGACTTCCCGCTGCCGGAGACCCCGGTAATGCCCACCATAAGCCCCAAAGGCACGCGCAGGTTGACCGCCTTGAGGTTGTTGCCTCGTGCGCCGAAAACTTCAAGCCATCGCTCGCTGGGCTTACGTCGTTGAGCAGGCAGGCCGATGAACTGCCGTCCTGCAAGGTAATCCCCGGTGAGTGAGCGCGGCTCTTGCATAACCTCTTCAGGACTTCCTGCGGCAACCACCTCTCCGCCATGAACCCCAGCACCTGGGCCGAGATCAATAAGGTAGTCGGCCTGCCGAATGGCCTGTTCATCGTGCTCCACCACGATAAGGGAGTTGCCCAGGTCGCGAAGGCGGTAGAGGCTGTCCATCAGCCGCTGGCTGTCACGCGGGTGCAGGCCAATCGAAGGCTCATCAAGCACATAAAGTACGCCGCTTAAGCCCGCTCCAATCTGGCTGGCAAGCCTTATGCGCTGCGCCTCTCCACCCGACAAGGTCATGGCAGCGCGGCCAAGCTGAAGGTAGCCCAGGCCCACATCAATGAGGAATCGAAGGCGGGAGTGAATTTCGGTTAATAGGCCTTGCGCAATGGTCTTGCGAAAGCCCTCAAGCGCCAGACCGCGCAGCTTCTCTAGTAAATCGGTCAGACTCAGTTCAACCAACTCTGCCAGGCTAATGGAGGCGTGCGCCTCGCCGAGTCGAACCGCCCGTGCCTCGGGCTTAAGCCGACTGCCCTGGCATTGGCTACAAACGCGCTGCCTGCGTAAACGGCCAAGTTCGTCCCTTACCGCGTTGGAGTCGGTCTGACGCCAGCGCCGCTCTAAGTTGGGAAGGATTCCTTCAAAGGGACGCGTCTCGGTGACGAGCTCACCTTTGGCATTGGGAAGCCTGAGCTTGAGCGGCTTCGTTCCTGAGCCATGCAAGAGGATGGCCTGTACATCCTCGGGTAACGAGGCAAACGGCTCCTGAGGGTCAAACCCCAGCGCCTCGGCCAAGGCCTCGACTGTGGCCCAGGCAAACTTGTTTCGAGGATCCCAGCCTTGAATGGCCCCTGCAGCGAGCGAGAGCTCGGGCATGGGAATGATGGCCTCGACGTCAAAGAGCGTTTCCACGCCCAGGCCGTCACAGGCGGAGCATGCCCCATTGGGAGAATTGAATGAAAAGAGGTTGGGCTCAAGCTCTTTAATCGCGAACCCACAGTCGGGGCATGCAAAACGCATGGATAGCACTCGCTCGCCCGACCAGAGGTCGGATGTCGTCCCCCCCCCTTTTGACGATTTTGGCGCGGACTCCTTGTCGGCTTGAACAAGGGCAATGGCCCGATCTTGCCCAAGCCTTAAGGCCATTTCGAGCGATTCGGCGAGACGTTGCTGCGCATCGGGTCGAATGCGCAGACGATCGATCACAAGGTCAAGGCTATGGTGTTTCTGCGGGTCGAGTGCGGGAACCTGATCAAGCTCGATATCCAGATAGTCAGCCGATTCCGTTTTCAGTCGGGCGCGCACAAATCCTTGCGCACGCAGGCCGTCAATGAGCTGACGATGCTCGCCCTTTCGGCGATCAAGAACAGGGGCAAGAAGAGTAAGTCGGCTGCCCTGCTCTAGACTAAGAAGTTCGTCGACCATTTCTGAAATGGTCTGGCTACTCAGTCGGTTCTGGGGATGGTTCGGGCAGTGCGGAGTGCCCGCACGCGCAAACAAAAGCCGAAGGTAATCGGCAATCTCGGTAATGGTGCCGACGGTGGATCGTGGGTTGTGGCTGGTGGACTTCTGTTCGATCGCAATGGCAGGCGAGAGCCCGTCCATCTGGTCGACATCAGGTTTTTCCATGCGTGAGAGGAACTGTCGCGCATAGGCCGAGAGCGACTCCACGTAGCGTCGCTGACCTTCGGCATAGAGCGTGTCAAACGCCAGCGACGACTTTCCCGAGCCCGATAGGCCCGTGACGACAACCAGCCGACCCTTGGGGATCTTAAGGCTAATATTCTTTAAGTTATGGGTGCGGGCCCTGGTAATGCAGATGAAATCTTGGGCCTGAGAATCAAGCATGGTCGGATGTCTGTCCTGGTGAATTGGGCAAATCCTCTACTATAGCGAGCGATGTCCGACAAAGTTGTTTTCAGCCCATTCGAGCGGCGAGCGAGCCTAGCCTTGTCGGCAGTCTATGGCCTGCGCATGCTCGGCCTTTTTTTGGTTCTTCCCGTTCTTGCTTTAGGGGTGGCCGACATGCCAGGGGGGCAGAACCCCGCGGCCATTGGGCTGGCGATGGGTATTTACGGGCTCACTCAGGCGTTTTTTCAGATTCCTTTCGGTGTAGCCTCCGATCGATTCGGGCGCAAGCCCGTCATTGTTTTTGGTCTCTTGGTCTTTGCCGCGGGCAGTTTCCTTGCGGCCTGGGCCGACTCCCTTCCCCTTCTTATCCTTGGTCGGGCCCTGCAGGGCGCTGGCGCAGTCTCGGCCGCGGTCAGTGCCTTTCTGGCCGATCTCACCCGTGAGGAGGTGCGCGCGCGCGCCATGGCCATGGTGGGCATCTCCATCGGACTTTCGTTCGTTGTCTCGCTTGTGGTGGCTCCGCCCCTTTATGGCGCCTATGGCCTTGAGGGTTTGTTTCTATTAACCGGAGCCTTGGCTGTGCTTGCAGCCCTGGGCGTTGTTCGTATGGGGGCGCACCCACCGGTTCCCAAACCCGTCTCGCCAGAACTTGAAACGCCTTTGGCGGCACAGGCTCAGATTGAAAAAGAAAGGGCCTGGTCCTTACTTCGCCACTCACAACTCTGGCGACTTAATTTGGGCATCTTTAGTTTGATGGCTGTTCAGACAGCCATGTTTGTGGCCATACCCATGGGCTTTGCCGAGCTTGGCATGCCTTTGCAGGACCACTGGAAGGCCTACCTACCCCTTCTTCTGGTGGCTTTTCTCGGTATTCTGCCTCCCATTTTCTGGGCCGAAAGGAAGGGACGCTTCCGACCCGTCTTTCTGGGCGCTGTGGGTCTTTTGGGGCTAACAATGCTAGGTTTTCTTCTTGTGGATGGACAGGGGCTTGCACCCTGGCTTGTCTTTGTTGCCCTTTTTTTTATGGGTTTTAACCTGCTTGAGGCACTTTTACCCTCTTGGGTGTCTCGGGTTGCACCCGTGGGGCAGCGGGGGCTTGCCCTGGGCATTTACAACACAAGTCAGTCCATGGGGCTTTTCGCAGGCGGACTGATTGGCGGGCTCATGCTCGCCGCTCAAGGAAGGGCGGGCATTTTCGCAGCCTGCGCGCTTTTGCTGGCTTTTTGGGGCATGATGGCCCTCGGGCTAAAGGAGCTCGGTCGTCGGTCGCCGACCCGATCCTCCCCCTCCAATGGCGAGTAGTCGCCCTTAAATCTGTTCGTTAGCGTGACAGCCCCTTTCGCCTATTGATTAAAGGAGGTTTTTATGGCGTCGGTAAATAAAGTCATTCTTCTCGGCAATCTTGGCCGTGACCCTGAGGTTCGTTATTCGGCCGATGGCGCAGCCATTGCCAATGTCTCCATTGCCACCACATCGCGTTACAAAGACAAATCGGGTGAGATGAAAGAAGACACCGAGTGGCACCGCGTGGTCTTTTTTGGTCGACTTGCCGAGGTGGTCAACGAGTACCTCAAGAAAGGTCGCCCTGTTTATGTGGAGGGAAGGCTTCGCACCCGTAAATGGCAAGACCAGGGTGGGCAAGATCGCTACACCACCGAGATTGTTGCCGATCAGATGCAGCTTTTAGGTGGTCGTGATGGCGCTCCCGCCGGCATGCCACCCGATGAGGATGGTGCATCCTCGTCCATGGCCTCAAGCCCCTCGTCAGCGGGCGGCGAAGGCTCGCGCAAGTCCGGTGGCGGTGCGAAAACCGGCTTTGACGATCTTGACGACGACATTCCGTTTTAGTTCTTTTGTCATTGAATGGACAAAAAACCCGGGGGAAGGCTGATTCCACCCGGGTTTTTTTATGGCAAGCCCTTTAGGCCTGCCTTTTGCCCGCTCAGTCGATAGAATACTGGGTTCATTCCTTATTTAAATGCGACGCCTTTGGCCCTTGCCGGCCTAAAGGGCGTGCTTCAAAAAGTTCGTCGATCAGGAGATTTGAATTCATGCCTATCTATGCCTATGCCTGCTCAGCCTGTGGCTTTCGGCAAGATATTCTGCAGAAGCTTTCCGATGCGCCGCTGTCGGAATGCCCCAGTTGCCACGAGGCCAGTTTTTCCAAGCAGCTCACCGCCCCAGGTTTTGTTCTGAAAGGCTCGGGCTGGTACGTCACCGACTTTCGCGACAACGGCTCAAA
>JAURCW010000180.1 GCA_030828265.1 Burkholderiales bacterium
ATCGATCCTGGGCGGTTTGTTCTGCGTAATCACGTTCGGGCGTAGACTCTTTCCTCATGAATCTGCAGCAGTTAAAAATTCTCCGCGAGGCAAGCCTTAATGCCTTTAACCTCACCGATGTGGCCCTTGCCCTGGGCGGCTCGCAGTCGGGCGTAAGTAAGGCCATTAAGGAGCTTGAGGACGAGCTTGGCCTAACCCTTTTTGTTCGCCGAGGGAAAAAAGTAGTGGGCTTTACAGAGCCTGGCGAGCAAGTGCTTCATTACGCATGTCTTGCCCTTGAGGCCGTTGAAAACATGCATCGTGCGGCCAGTCAGTTCGATCAGGCTGACGAGGGACGGCTTGTCTTGGCAACCACCCACACCCAGGCGCGTTATTCGCTTCCGGAAATTGTGCGCGCCTTTCGTGAACGCTTCCCAAAGGTGCGGCTTGCCTTGCGCCAGGCAAGCCCCTCTGAAATTGCACAGTTGCTTGAGACCGGGGAGGCCGATATTGCGGTGGCCACCGAGTCTTTAAAGACTAATCCGCAATTCGTCTGTTTCCCCTTTTTTAACTGGTACCACGGCGTGGTGGTTCCCGAGGGTCATGCGCTGGCAAAGCGTGTGGCTCAGGGCGAGGCCTTGAGTCTTCAGGCACTTGCGGAATTTCCCATCATCACGTATCACGAGGGTTTTACGGGTCGCCCAATGATTGACGCCTGTTTTCGTCGTGAGGGTCTCTCGCCTGACATTGTGATGGAGGCCTTGGACGCCGATGTGATTAAGGCCTACGTCAGCCTGGGCATGGGTGTTGGATTAATTGCCTCGGTAGCCTTCGATGATCAGGCCGATGCCGGTTTGGTTATGCTGGATGCCAGCGAGATCTTTTCCATGAACACCACGGTGCTTGCCTTGCGTCGTGCTCGTCTTCTGCCTGGTTATGCCAAGGCTTTTGTAAGGCTCTGCGTTCGAGGCCTTGATGAAGAAGAGCTCAACGTGGCTATTAATAAAGAATAAGGAGGACTAGGGCATGACTGCGTACGTAAGCAATGAATCGCCCGGCCGGCAAAACGTCACGCGCAAACCCTTCGGTATTCGGCAGCTTCGGGCCGCCCGCGCCAAGGGTGAGCAGCTCACCATGCTCACCTGTTATGACGCGTCTTTTGCTGCGGTCTCGTGCGAGGCGGGTGTTGACATGCTGTTGGTCGGGGACTCGCTGGGCATGGTGGTTCAAGGTCATACCTCTACCCTTCCGGTAAGCCTTGAAGATATTCGCTACCACACGGCCTGCGTTGCACGTGCGGCGCCGTCCTCCATGATCATTGCGGATATGCCCTTTGCTAGCTATCAGGTCTCGCCCGAGCAGGCCTTTCAGAATGCCGCTGTTCTTATGCAGGCGGGCGCTCAGATGGTCAAGCTTGAGGGGGGTGCATGGCTTGCACCCACCGTTGCGTTTCTTACCCAGCGTGGCATTCCCGTCTGCGCACATCTGGGCCTTACGCCGCAATCTGTGCATACCCTGGGTGGTTACATGGTGCAGGGTCGGGGCGCTGCCGGCGATGCGCTTATTTCCGATGCCAAGCAGCTTGAACAGGCCGGTGCCGAGATTGTTTTGGTTGAGCTCATTCCAAGCCCGCTTGCTGCTCGGCTTACGGCCTCGTTAACGGCTCCCACCATCGGCATTGGGGCAGGCCCCGATGTCACAGGTCAGGTCTTGGTGGTCTACGATATTTTGAATGTAACCCCTGGTCGCAAGGCCCGCTTTGTGAAGAACTACCTGGCTCTAACAGGTGACATTCAGGCGGCCATTTCGCTTTTTGTGTCGGAGGTGAAGTCCGGGGCCTATCCTGGCCCCGAGCATGGTTTTGAAAGCTGACCGCTAGCAGCGGCTGCTACTCCTTTCCTTTTGAGTGCTAAACAGCCCTGAAGTAAAAGACTCCATTGAGCTCGTCTCGACGAAGTGTTTCGGCATGCCAGAGCCGATTCAGGTGCGCAAGTGTCTCCCCCATGGCAAAGGTGAACTGATGAAAGTCAAGAGCGCGGGGGAATAGTACGGGCAACACCTGGGCTGCGGTTTTTGGAGTTTCACAAAAGGCGAGCGCCTCCGATAACCGGTCGTCGTGATGTTCATGAAGCTGACGTAAGCGAGTATGCAGCCCCCCTGATTTCTCGAGCCGCTCACCACCAAAGGGCTTGCCATGCGAGGGCAGAATAAGACAGTCCTCGGGCAGGTCCTCAAAGCGCCTCAGCGATTCGAGGTATAGGCCCAGGGGGTCTGCGTCCGGCTCGGTGGCCCAGACCGACATGTTGGTTGATATACGAGGCAAAACCATATCGCCCGAAATAAGCAGCTTCAGGTCTTTGCAGAACAGCGCAGCATGCTCGGGCGAGTGCCCATAGCCAATAATGATCTCCCAGTTGTGCCCGCCCATTCTGAGTGGCTTGTTGGGAAGTAACCTTTGGTAATTGAGCGGAACGCTTGGCACCATACTTCCGTAAAACCCATCGCGTTTCTGGGCCTTCGCATAGTCTTCTTCGCTGGTCATGCCATGACGGCGAAAATGCTCAGCCATACTTGTGGCCTGGGCGTCCGGGGCCTGTCGTGTTTCTTCCGCAATGGCCCTGGAAGACCAGAGCCTTGCCGTTGCGTATTCGCCAAGGGTCATGGCAAGAGGTGCTCGCCATTCAAAAAGGGCCTGGCCATCGGGGCTTGGCATGCCTTGGCAAAGCCAGTGCGCGAGGCCTACATGGTCCGGGTGCATGTGGGTTGAGACCACGCGCAGAAGCGGGCGCCCTTTGAAATGAGACGTTGCGATCTGTTGCCACAAGGCTTTGATTTCGTCGTTTGAGATGCCTGTGTCGATGGCAGTGAAGCCCTCACGCCCGTCCAGGGCATCTTCCACCA
>JAURCW010000151.1 GCA_030828265.1 Burkholderiales bacterium
AAGCTTGGGCAGAATGTATTTCGCAGTACTCACGAGGCCTATCGTCAGATTACCTGTCTCGATGCCTCGAAGTTTGGCCATCATGTCCTCGGCTTCACGGAGTGCCGTAAGCACGCGCCGGGCGTAGACTAGAAAGTATTCCCCTGCGCTTGTCAGTGTGACCCCTCGGCCTTTTTTCGCAAACAAGGAAATCCCAAGGTCTTCCTCGAGATCGCGCATCTGCATTGAGACCGCGGGTGCCGTAAGGTGCATTTCTTCTGCAGCCTTGGCAAAGCTGGAATGTCTTGCAGCAGAAACGAAAATACGCAACTGCCTAAGTGTCAAATTCCGCATGGGTCTCCTCCCACACTTTATTTAGTGTTATGACCTGAAGGATTACAGATATTGCCGGTGACCACAAGCCTAAGCGCTTGTCTTTTTTCGTGCCGAGATGGCTCCTGCCTTTGGGCGGTAGGCCTTGAGCCAGGCCTTAAAACGCGTTGCGGCGGGTGATAGGCGCCTACCCGAGGGGTACACCAGATTCCACTGCCGCATAAGCGGGAAACCTTCGAGCTTAACGACCGAGAGCTCCCCCAGGGCTACTTCCGAGGCGATTGTGCTCGATGACAAGACAGCCACGCCAAGGCCGCCCGCCACAATATGTTTCACCGCCTCGTTACTAACCACCTCAAGCCGAGTCTGGATTCGAACACGATATTTTCTGAAGAAGCTCTCGGTGGTGAGTCGTGTTCCCGAGCCTGCTTCACGAACAATGAAGAGTTCTTTGGCCAAGTCGGCGGGCTTGACGAGTCGCCTTCTGGCGATGGGGTTGCTTGGGTGGGCAACCAGCACGAGTGGATTTGGAGCAAATGGTTCTGAGATGACATCGAGTTCATCGGGTGGCTGTCCCATGACATAAAGGTCGTCCTCGTTCTTGCGCAGGCGATCGAGGAGGGACTCTCGATTACCTATCCATAAAGATACGTTGATACCGGGGTAGTTGACACAGAACGAGCCAACAAGCCTTGGCACGGTGTACTTCAGGGTTGTAAGAATGGCAACCTTAAGTTCCCCTTCTTTAAGTCCCTTGAGCCCTGCGAGTTCTTGTGACAACTCCTCGATTCGCGCCTCAATGTCTTGTGCGCAACGCAACATAAGTTCGCCCGTGGAGGTGAGATAAAGCCTTTTACCCAGCACTTCAAAAAGGGGGCTTCCGGCGATTTCTCCTAGTTTCTTGAGCTGCAGAGAAAGGGTTGGGGTGGATAGCTCAAGGGCCTTGGCGGCCTTGACAAGGCTTCCATGACGCGCCACAGCAAGTACGAACTTTAGCTGGTGCAGTGTCATTGCGCCGAGGTTCATTGTTAGTTTTTTATAAACGTTTTCATCAAAATATTTTACTTTCACATGAGCATCATGTCGATCAGAATGTTTACACAGAGAGAAATAAATTTAGTTTTTTGTCTCGTGTCACATAGAGGAAGAGGAGCTTTCATGGCCGCAAAAACCTACAGCGCTGGCGTAAAAGATTACCGCCAGACTTATTGGATGCCGGAGTACACACCGCTTGATACCGACATTCTCGCCGTCTTTAAAATCACGCCACAGCCGGGTGTCGATCGCGAAGAGGCTGCCGCAGCTGTTGCTGCCGAATCGTCAACAGGAACATGGACAACCGTCTGGACAGACCTGTTAACAGATATGGACTACTACAAGGGTAGGGCCTACCGCATCGAAGATGTCCCGGGCGATGACTCTTGCTATTACGCCTTTGTTGCTTATCCAATTGACTTATTCGAAGAGGGTTCGGTGGTCAATGTCTTCACCTCACTAGTGGGGAATGTCTTTGGCTTTAAAGCTGTGCGTGCCCTACGTCTCGAAGATGTGCGCTTTCCCATAGCCTACATTAAGACCTGTGGTGGGCCTCCTAATGGCATTCAGGTTGAGCGTGATGTCATGAATAAGTATGGCCGTCCTTTGCTGGGCTGCACCATCAAGCCCAAGCTTGGACTCTCGGCGAAGAATTACGGTCGTGCCGTTTATGAATGCCTGCGCGGCGGGCTCGATTTCACCAAGGACGACGAGAACATTAATAGCCAGCCTTTTATGCGTTGGCGTCAACGGTTCGACTTCGTTCAAGAGGCAACGCTTAAGGCTGAAGCCGAGACTGGTGAGCGTAAGGGTCACTACTTGAATGTCACTGCGCCAACACCCGAGGAAATGTACCGACGAGCGGAATACGCCAAAGAAATTGGCGCGCCCATCATCATGCACGATTACATTACCGGCGGTTTTTGCGCTAATACTGGCCTTGCCAATTGGTGTCGCGAGAATGGGATGTTGCTTCATATTCACCGTGCCATGCACGCTGTGATTGACCGAAACCCGCATCACGGTATTCATTTCCGTGTGCTTACTAAAATCCTACGTCTCTCGGGTGGCGATCACCTGCATACCGGAACGGTGGTTGGGAAGCTTGAAGGAGATCGTGCCTCAACGCTTGGTTGGATTGATCTTCTTCGCGAGTCCTTTGTTCCCGAAGATCGGTCCCGTGGACTCTTCTTCGATCAAGACTGGGGTTCGATGCCTGGTGCTTTCGCCGTAGCCTCGGGTGGTATCCATGTCTGGCACATGCCTGCACTTGTCACCATCTTTGGCGATGACTCGGTTCTTCAGTTTGGTGGTGGAACACTTGGCCACCCATGGGGGAATGCAGCAGGCGCCTGTGCGAATCGAGTGGCCCTTGAGGCTTGTGTTCAGGCGCGTAACGAGGGTCGGCAGCTTGAGAAAGAGGGCAAGGAAATTCTTACCGCTGCGGCCCAGCATTCGCCGGAACTCAAAATTGCCATGGAGACCTGGAAGGAAATCAAGTTTGAGTTTGACACGGTAGACAAGCTCGACATCGCTAACAAATAAGTTGAAGGGAAACGAACATGACTGTTCAAGCCTATAAGTCTTCGCAGAAGTACGAGACCTTTTCTTACCTGCCCCCCATGACGGCGGACCAGGTGAATCGGCAAATTGCCTATGCCATTAGCCAGGGCTGGAATCCAGCTGTCGAGCACACCGAAAAGGGCACGGCGGCAACCAGTAATTTTTGGTACATGTGGAAGCTCCCCTTATTTGGCGAGCAGTCTGTTGAGGCTGTTCTTGCAGAGCTTAACGCTTGCCACAAAGAGTTTCCCAGCCACTTGGTGCGCTTTGTTGCCTACGACAATTACGCCCAAAGCCAAGGAACGTCTTTTGTCGTTTATCGATAGGGTGGTCTTATGTCACTTTCCGAATCGCAAAGCTACACGGTGACCTTATCGGGTCGCGAGCTTGCCCTGCGTCGCAGGCAGGCTATGTCGAGCCTAGGTAAGTCAGACGTTCGAGGCGCCTCGAACAAAAGCTCTACTGGGTCTGAGCATCAAAGAAAATCCGCTCAGAATCTGGATCAGGCTGCGGGTCAGAATTGGCCGTTCAACCCCATGCCAGTCCGCGAAAGCCAAGCCAGCGAAAGCCAGGCTCACGAGGCTTGTGGTCCAGAGTGTGGTTGCGATTCAAACAAATCAGAGCCAGCCGTTAGTGCAGGGGGGCCACTGGTACGTAGCGACATCTC
>JAURCW010000107.1 GCA_030828265.1 Burkholderiales bacterium
CGCCTAGGGCGGACTCGTCAAGCTTTTCAAGCTGCTGGCTCTGCTGCCGAAGGTCCTCAAGCCGACCCTTAAGCTGCAACTGCCGGGCCGATGTCTCCTGAATACGAGTTGCGATTCCGCGAATGTCGGCATCGGATGCGGCGAGCGTTGCCTTGGACTCCGACAACTGATTGCTCAGCTCCTCGACAGCCTCCTCAATAGGACGCACGGCCTGTCGGGCAGTATCGCGGTCGGAAAGCCGCTTGGCGAGCTCCGATCGTATTGTCTCAAGGGACGCTTGCGCCTCTTTAAGTGCAGCGGTGCTTCTTTGATACTCGGACTGAATTTGCTCCAGGCTCTCACGCGCCTCGGACTGAAGGGCGATGGATCGATCACGAATTTGAGTAAGCGAACGATCTTCAGCCTCTCGACGCGCAATGGCTGTGTTGAGTTCAAAGACCGAAGCCTGAACCGACTGAAGATTGGCCTGAAGCTCGACATAACGGGCATCGAGGCCTTCGCGCTCGCGCAACAAACTGGCTTGCTTGGCGCGAATGGACTCGAGAAGCCGTTCAGACTCAAGCCGCTCGGCGGAATAACGACGCTGAGAATGCTGAAGCTCAGAGGAGCGCACCGCCAATAAGACGGTCTGCCTGGTGCGTTTTGTGGATGTGAGCTCGTTGTACTGTTCAGCAACAGCGGCCTGGGCTGCAAGCACTTCGACTCGTTTTTCAAGCTCAAGCCGAATGTCCTCGACTCGTTCGAGGTTCTCACGCGCATCGGATAGACGATGCTCGGTTTCTTTACGCCTTTCACGGTACTTGGATACACCCGCGGCCTCTTCAAGAAACACACGAAGCTCCTCGGGACGCGACTCAATGACTCTGGAAATCATGCCCTGACCGATAATGGCGTAAGCACGTGGGCCAAGCCCAGTTCCCAAGAAAATATCGTAGACATCTTTTCGACGAACCGACTGACCGTTAATGGTGTAGGACGACTGTCCATCACGGGCGAGCACACGCTTGACAGAGAGCTCGGCAAATCGGCCCCAAGGCCCCCCAAGACGGCCCAATGAATTATCGAAAATAAGCTCGACACTCGCCCGCCCTGCGGGCTTGCGGCTTGCGGAACCATTGAAAATAACGTCATGCATCGACTCGCCGCGAAGCTCCGAGGCCTTGGACTCACCGAGAACCCACCGGACTGCGTCGATGACATTGCTTTTTCCACAGCCGTTAGGGCCCACGATGCCCACGCGTTGGCGGGTTAACTGCAGGCCCGTCGGATCGACAAATGATTTAAATCCGGCTAATCGGATTTGGGTGAGTCGCATAATGACGGTAAGCTAAAGAGGATTGCTAGAAATACTCGGGAAAAGCGACGCGAAGCCCCTATCGGGTCAAGCTTCGTATAATACCACTCGGGCTCCGGCGTTAAACGTCGCCCATTTCCTTGCTAACTTCGCTTAACTGTTGCTCTTTTTTAATCCAAACTCAAATAAGCCCGCTAATGCCCAGCTCGCCCTCCACCTCCCTTGAAACCTTCAGCAACCCAGCGCCTCAGCGTGACTATCGGGTTCATATCGAGATTCCTGAGTTCACCTGCCTCTGCCCTCTTACCGGTCAGCCCGACTTTGCAACCCTTGTACTCGACTACATTCCGGACCAGCGTAACCTCGAGCTCAAGGCCCTTAAGCTCTTTGCATGGTCCTTTCGCGATCGTGGCGCCTTCCATGAAGCTGTCACCAATGAGATTCTCGATGCAATGGTGACGGCTACCGAGCCACGGTTTATGAGGCTAACGGCCAAATGGTATGTGCGGGGCGGCATCTTCACGACCGTCGTGGCGGAGCACCGAAAGTCCGGATGGACCCCTCTTCCCGCGGTTGACCTCACTCAAATTCCTTCCGAGCGGTCAACGCGCGACGCGTAGGATTCAACGGCCACGCTCCCAAGACAACGCCTTTCTTCGCCCGAGTGCCCCACTTACCCAATCACTAAAGCCTAAAAACCATGACCAACGATTCCATGACATCCCTCTCCAAGACCATCGATGAGGCCTGGGAGAACCGTGCCGAGATATCTGCTCAATCTGCCCCCCCAGCCCTAAAAGATGCGGTTCAAGCCGTTCTCTCCAATCTTGACGCCGGAAGGCTTCGAGTCGCCGAAAAGAAAGAGGGCGGCTGGGTGGTTCATCAGTGGATAAAGAAGGCCGTTCTACTCAGCTTTCGACTTGCCGAGAACAAGGCCATCCAGTCGGGGGAGTTGCAGTTCTTTGACAAGGTGCCCACAAAGTTCGAGGGTCTCTCAGACTGAGCTTACAGCCATGGGCGTGCGCGTTGTACCACCAGCCGTTGCTCGCCGGGGAGCCTTCATTGCGCACAATGTGGTTCTCATGCCTTCTTACGTCAATATTGGCGCCTATGTCGATGAGGGGACCATGGTTGACACCTGGGCCACCGTTGGATCCTGTGCTCAGATTGGTAAGAACGTCCACCTTTCAGGCGGCGTTGGAATTGGGGGCGTGCTCGAGCCTCTGCAGGCGAACCCCACCATTATTGAAGACAACTGCTTCATCGGCGCCCGCTCTGAGGTTGTAGAAGGGGTGATTGTGGAGGCCAACTCGGTGCTTTCGATGGGTGTCTTTATTGGGCAATCAACCAAAATCTACGATCGCGAATCCGGCGAGGTTTTCTACGGTCGTGTTCCCGAAGGAAGTGTAGTGGTTCCCGGCAGCCTGCCCTCGGCCGACGGCCGCTACAGCCTTGCCTGCGCAGTGATCGTTAAAAGAGTTGATGCCAAGACACGGGCTAAGACCGGCATTAACGAATTACTTCGCCTTGCCTAGCTCGACTCAGAGACTCTGGTATCAGCGAAAACCATTGCCCCTTTCCTAGGTTATGGACACTCGACTCTTTGGCATCACTCAATGCGACCAGGTCCGTGCGGCCCGCAAATGGCTCGACTCCCGAGGTCTTCCGTATGTCTTCGTAGATTTCAAGAAAGAGGCGCCCACCGAATCTTTGATACAAGAATGGCTAAAACACCTGCCTTTTGATAGCCTTATCAACAAGCGTGGCCGAACTTGGCGGACACTTCCGAAAGACCATCGGCGCCAGATTATCGACCAGCCTTCCGCACTTGAACTTATGCTTAGTCAGCCCCTTGTCATCAAGCGACCTGTACTCGTCACTCGGGACGACAAGCTTGCCGTTGGGTTCTCAGACAGTCTTTACGCCAGCCTTTTCCCTCAAACCGCTTAAGGGTGCCTCGCCAATGCTCAACACTCAAGCCCTTGCGGCAGAGACCCTTGAACTTGCTCAATCGCTTATTCAGCGTGAGTCCGTCACACCCGCCGACGGCGGTTGCTGTGAACTCATTTCCTCAAGGCTGCGCCCGCTTGGCTTTAAGACCGAGTTGCTCAATTACCACGATGTAACGAACCTTTGGGCAGTTCGTGAAGGTGGGCAGCCAGGACCTACGGTCGTCTTGGCAGGTCATGTCGATGTTGTACCGCCTGGGCCAGCCGACAAATGGCTTTACCCCCCCTTCTCAGCAACCCTCCAGGACGACTACCTCTATGGTCGTGGAGCAGCCGATATGAAGTCATCGGTGGCCGCCTTCGTAACCGCAACGGAGGTCTTTATTCGTCAAACCCCGTCCTTTCATGGACGAATTGCTTACCTCATCACATCCGACGAGGAGGGCCCTGCCCTTCATGGCACCGTTGAAGTGCTTCGAGAGCTTGCGCATCGTGGTGAACCGCTTAACTACTGCATTATTGGAGAGCCAACCTCAAGCCACCGGCTTGGGGACATTATTAAAAACGGGCGGCGTGGAACGTTATCGGGCAAGCTTTATATTCGCGGTAAGCAGGGGCATGTGGCCTATCCACATCTTGCCGAGAATCCCATTCATCGTTTCGCCCCAGCCCTTGCAGAGCTAGCTGCCATTCGTTGGGACGACGGGAATACCTACTTTCCTGCAACCACCTGGCAGGTCTCCAACATTCATGCTGGCACCGGGGCAGGCAATGTGATTCCTGGAGAGCTTGTGGCCGACTTTAACTTTAGATTCGGAAGTGTCTCCAGCCCAGAGGCTCTCAAACAACGGCTTGAGTCGGTACTCAGCCAGCACGGCCTTAGTTATTCCATCGATTGGAACCTGGGAGGCGACCCTTACCTAACCCCTCCCGGAACACTCTGCGATGTTGTTCAAGAAAGTATTCGCGAGGTCTGCGAAATCACCCCACAGCTTTCGACCACTGGGGGCACCTCTGATGGACGTTTCATAGCAAAGCACTGCCGAGAGGTGATCGAGTTTGGTCCCGTCAACGCAAGCATTCACCAAATTAACGAACGCATTCTTGCAGCAGACCTTCTTCCCCTAGCACAGATTTATCTACAGAGCCTGACCCGTCTGCTTGCTGCATCGTCCTCATCCAGTCAGCAAGCAGCTAAGGCCTAAGGCCTGAATGACAGACGAGACCAAGGGCCCTCGCCCGGTAAACGCCGAATCGGGCTGGGCAGCCGAATTACGTACTGTCTCTGACTGGCTTCGGTTTTCAATAAGTGAGATGCGCCGAAGCGGCTGTGTTCTTGGTCAGGGATGCCAGGACTGGCTTGACGAGGCTCGCTGGCTTGTCTTCTCAAGCCTCGCCCTGCCTCTCGATTTAAATGAGCCATGGCTAGAAGCGGCTCAGCTAACCGAGAAAGAGCGTCAGACGTTGGCCACAGCGCTTGCTCGTCGAACCACGGCGCGTGAGCCCACGGCCTATATTCTCAACGAGGCCTGGCTACGCGGCTTTCGTTTTAAAAGTGACGCCCGAGCCATTATTCCAAGGTCATTTCTGGCTGAGTGGTTGAGCCCAG
>JAURCW010000197.1 GCA_030828265.1 Burkholderiales bacterium
CATACCATCGCTTTTGACCTGGCTTATTTGGATGACTCTCATCGGCGCAGCACAGCTTTTGGCCTTCACCGCGCTTACACTTATTGTGTTTTTAATCGATCGTGTGCATGGCCGCAGTCTGGGCTGGCCAGCGGCTTGGTTGCAGCTTCGTCAGCGCCTGAGCCTTGCTGTGGCTTTCTGCCTCTTGGTTGCAGCAACCGCACTCAACTTTTCAGGCAGTCAGTAAACCCATGGCCACGACACAAAGCGTTGCCATTGTGGGGGCAGGTATGGCGGGGGCATCGGCGGCCGTATCCCTGCATTCGGCAGGCCTTGACGTCACGCTCTTTGAAAAAAGCCGTGGGCCCTCAGGCCGCATGAGTACGCGTCGAACCGACGACTGGCAGGCAGACCACGGTGCCCAGTACTTCACGGCAAAAAGCCCAGCTTTTCAGACTGAAGTGCAGATCTGGTGCCAAAAGGGCTGGGCAGCCCTTTGGGAGGGGCGGATTGCCAAGCTTGATCTCATAAAGGGCAGACCACGGGGCAAAGAAGGCGGCACTCAAGATGACTTGCTCTTCGAGCCCACACCCCCTACTCCGCGATTTGTTGGCACCCCTCGTATGACGTCCATTGTGGCCTCCATGCTTGCGCCTCTTACACTTAACAACCAGACCACAATTACTGGTGCGCAACGTGTTAACGGCAAGTGGCGGCTGAGCTCAAAGGAGCACGGGGAACTTTCACAGGCGTTTGATGCCCTTGTCTGGGCCATTCCTCGGCCTCAGCTTGAGCCCTTTGAAGGGCTCTTTCCGAATAACTGGCAACAGACCCTAAGCAGCATTCAGTTTGCGCCATGCTGGGCTGTTATGGCTGGTTTTGACAGCCCCTTAGACCTTCCTTTTGATGGCCTTTTTGTAGGTCGCCCGGACAACCCACAGCCTGGGGCATCGCCATTATCGTGGGTTGCCCGCACACTCTCAAAGCCAGGGCGCACAGGCCAAGAAACCTGGACTCTGCATGCCAGCTATGGCTTCACGCAGCAACACCTGAACGATGCGCCCGAGGTCGTGGCTGAACACCTAAGCCAGGCCTTCCAATCGCTTGGCGCTCCTGCGCCGGCCTGGGCCATTGCCCACCGTTGGCTTTATGCCCTTGCTGACTCCACGCAGGCTTTAACAGCCAACCACCTGTGGGATGAGGCAAGTCAGTTGGGCGTCTGTGGCGACTGGCTTACCAGCGGCCGTGTTGAAGGTGCCTGGCAAAGTGGCAGCCAACTGGCTAGCCAACTACTTCACTCGCCTAAGTAACTCCCTGCTTCACAGCCCATGTAGGGCTTCAAGACCTCGGGAATGCGCACGCGGCCATCGGCCTCTTGATAATTTTCAAGCACCGCCACCAATGCACGTCCCACGGCAAGCCCCGACCCATTTAAGGTGTGAATGGGTTCGTTCTTTGTTTTGCCGTTTTCAATCGTGCGCTTGTAACGCGCCTGCATGCGCCGCGCCTGAAACGCTTCGCAGTTGCTGACACTTGAAATCTCGCGATAGGCCTTTTGCGACGGCAGCCAGACCTCCAGGTCGTAGGTTTTTGCAGCACCAAATCCCATGTCGCCTGTGCACAAGAGCATGACCCGATAGGGAAGCTTCAGGCCCTGAAGAATCGCCTCGGCATGGCCCACCATGGTCTCCAAGGCCTGGTAAGAGGCGTCGGCCCCAACAAGCTGCACCATCTCAACCTTGTCGAACTGGTGCTGTCGAATCATGCCGCGCGTGTCGCGCCCATACGAACCTGCCTCACTGCGAAAGCACGGCGTATGCGCCGTAAGCCGAATAGGAAGCTCGGACTCTTCAAGCAGCGCACCACGCACCATGTTGGTCAGCGAGACCTCGGACGTAGGAATGAGATAAAGCATTTCGCCCTCGCTGTCCTGCCCACCCTTCTTCGCGGCAAAAAGGTCTTCGGCAAACTTGGGCAACTGACCTGTTCCGAAGAGCGTCTCGCTGTTCACAATGTAAGGCGTGTAACACTCGGTGTAGCCATGCTTACCGGTTTGAACATCAAGCATGTACTGAGCAATGGCACGGTGAAGCCTTGCAATGGGCCCCTTCATGAAAACAAAACGTGAACCCGAGAGCTTTACGCCTGTTTCAAAGTCAAGGCCATACGGCTCGCCAAGCTCCACATGGTCCTTGGGGCTGAAGTCAAACGTGGGCAGACCACCCCAGTCACGCACCTGAACATTCTGATCGGCCGATTCCCCCACAGGAACAGAGTCGTGAGGCAGGTTGGGAATGGTGGCAAGCCAAATATCGAGCCGGCTTTGCACCTGATTCAACAACTCATTCACACGGTCAAGCTCTGCAGGAATGCCCGCCACCTGATCCATGAGTGGCTGTGCATCCTCGCCCTTGGCCTTGGCCTGACCAATTTGCTTCGAAAGCGTATTACGGCTTGCCTGCAAAGACTCCGTTTTAAGTTGCAGCTCTTTGCGCTCTGCCTCAAGGCTGTTGAAGCCAGCGACATCAAGCGTGTAGCCACGCTGCTCAAGTCGCTTGGCTACAGAATCAATGTCACGACGCAAAA
>JAURCW010000204.1 GCA_030828265.1 Burkholderiales bacterium
CAAAAGCCAAGCCTGCCCAAAGCTGACATTCCCAAACCTTCGGCAAGCCTTCTTGCTGGCGCTCAAGGTGAGGCACCTTCCCCAATGCTTGAGCCTGGCGTTTTTGAGAAAAGCCTGCAGTTCCTGCAGAGCCTTGTGCGGGTGCAGTCGGTTCAAGGCCCTGACTTTGCTGCGCAGCCCAAGGTTTTCTATGAGCTTGTGAATCAGCAGATTCAGGCTCAGCTTGCTGCCGCTCGTCTTGCCCTACTGCTTGGCGAGGCGGCACTTGCCGAGCGTGAGCTTGAGCAAACAGAAATGCTGCTGGAGCGTCATTTCGATAAGGCGGACCCCAAGGTTTTTCAACTGCAGGCCGAGTTCTCAGGGCTAAGACGTGAGGTTGCGTCGTTGAAATGACCAGGAAATACCCATGAAGTGGTTTCTTGCCAAGCTCATCGCATTTGCCATTCTTATTGGTCTGGTTCTAGCTTTGCAGTCCAAGGGTGGCATGGTAAGCCTTTGGTGGGACGACCTTCGAGTCGACCTTTCTTTGGCCACAGCCATTTTTGCTCAGCTGTCATTGCTTTTTGTAGTTGTTCTCTGGGTGCGCACCTGGGATTGGCTGCGTGCCTTCCCCGATCGTATTCGTAGCTTTCGACAACGCAGTCGCGAAGCCAAGAGACTTTCGGCACTTGCTGACATGGTGCTTGATTACTTCGAGGGTCGTTTTGCACGTGTAACCAGCTCGGCCAAGCGATTTGAACGCGATTTTCGTGCCTTGAGCGCCCCAACCGACTCGCTCATGCGCCTTGCGGCAGCCCTCGCTTCTCGTGCCGCCCATCAAATTAATGACTACAGCCTTCGTGACTACTGGCTTGAACGATTGAATACCGATGGACAGAAGGTGGACCATCCGCAGCTCCAGGCATTAACCCAGGCCATGTTTGCCCTCGACGATCGCGACCCCGAGAAGGCGAAGGCGATTCTCTCCAAAGACCTCGCCTCCGAGCGCAAGCAGATTCACACCATGCGAATGATGCTTAAGCTCGCCGAGGCGACTCTTGATCTGCCCGAGGCCTTTCGGCTCGCACGGCTGCTCGAGAATCGCCATGCCCTTCCGGCCGATCAGGCCCTCGAAATCAAGAGCAGGCTCCTTAGGCAAAGGCTTGTTCACTCAACTTCGGCCGCCACAGCAGGCGAGATACGCGCAGCCCAGGACCTTTTGTCTTCCAGTGAAAAACAGGAGCCCACTTTGGTTGCTCCTCTTGCACGCGCATGGCTGCGCGCCGGTGTCCACCGTGAGGCTCGTCAGATGCTGGAGTCCATCTTAAAGTGTGGGCTGCATGAGCCTCTAATTGAGCTTTATGGGGGCTGCCTTGATAATCCTGCGGAGCAGTTGAGTCGGCTGCAGGGCTGGCTGGCCCAATCGTCATTCAAAGCCACGGGCTATTCCAGTCTGCTTGCTCAGGGTCTTTTGGGGCTTGCGGCAGGCGACTGGCAGCTTGCTAAAGATCGACTTGAACAAGCGGCCACACAAAAGAAAACGGCCAAGGTTCAAATGGCCTTGGCCGAGGTCTACAGCGTTCTTAACGATCTACCTGCTAGCCGTGCAGCGCTTCGCACTGCACGGGAACTCGCCGACTAACTTACAGAATCGGCACGATAAGCAGTGCCACGATGTTAATAATTTTAATCAGAGGGTTCACAGCAGGACCGGCCGTATCTTTGTAAGGGTCGCCCACCGTGTCGCCTGTAACAGCGGCCTTGTGAGCCTCCGAGCCTTTTCCACCGTGGTGGCCATCTTCAATGTATTTCTTAGCGTTGTCCCAGGCGCCGCCTCCGGTACACATTGAAATGGCTACGAAGAGTCCAGTCACAATAGTGCCCATAAGCATGCCGCCCAGGGCCTGAGGCCCAAGAATAAGCCCCACGGCAATGGGCACGATGACAGGTAACAAGGATGGGATGATCATCTCTTTAATTGCAGCGGCGGTCAGCATGTCCACAGCCTTGTGGTATTCAGGCTTAGCGGTGCCTTCCATAATGCCGGGGATTTCGCGGAACTGACGGCGTACCTCGGTCACGACCGCACCTGCACAGCGGCCCACCGCCTCCATGGCCATGGCGCCGAACAAGAACGGAATTAGGCCACCAATAAAGAGACCCACAATCACCATATGGTTGGAAAGATCGAAGGTGACCGACTGGCCAGCCACATCAAGCGCATGGGTGTAGTCAGCAAAAAGCACAAGGGCTGCAAGGCCTGCTGAGCCAATGGCATAGCCTTTGGTTACTGCTTTTGTGGTGTTGCCCACCGCATCAAGAGGGTCAGTAATGTTTCGAATCTCGGGAGGCAGTTCGGCCATTTCTGCAATGCCACCGGCGTTGTCGGTAATGGGGCCGTAGGCATCAAGCGCCACGATGATTCCCGCCATGGAAAGC
>JAURCW010000206.1 GCA_030828265.1 Burkholderiales bacterium
GCGGCGAATGAGTAACTCAAGCGGCTGCCCCTGCGAGGCCGCAATACGTTGCTGAAGCTCTTGAGGGTCGGTCATGGCACGACCCTGCAGGCTTAGAAACCCGTCTCCGGCGCGCAAGCCCGCTAGCTCGGCTGGACTACCCGCCAACACAGACGTTACTACCACCCCGTTTGATCTTGGCCGAAGGCCTGCCTTAAGCAGGATGTCATCGATGGACGCGTCATGCGCAAGGGGCTGCAGCTCGGCAAAACTCAAAGAAACTGTACGCTGGGCGCCACCTAAAGTGACGAGCTCCAGCTCGTAGCGTGACTGCCCCTTGCCAATGTAAGCCTGAGTCATCTTCCAACGAAAGTCAGAGTAGGAGCGGACCGGCTCACCATTAAGCGCCACCAGCTGATCGCCTTTTTGCAGACCAAGCCGATCGGCGAGCGACTGCGCGGCTGGTTGATCGAAAACGGCGACTGGCTCTGGACGACCAATGATGGCAAGGCATGCAAAAGCCACAATGGCAAATAGGAAGTTAGCCAAGGGACCGGCCACAACAACCCAGGCCCTCGCCCAGAGGGGCTTGCGATCGAAGCTTTTCGGTGAATCCTCATTTTCCGTCATTTGCACATAGCCGCCCAAGGGCACAAGAGCAATCACCCAGTCACAGCCATTTTTATCGCGTCGCGTAACAAGCGGACGACCAAACCCTATTGAAAAGCGTTGCACGTGAACACCCACCGAGCGCGCGGCCAGGTAATGACCAAGCTCATGGATAAAAACCAAGAGACCAACCGCAAGCAGAAATGCGAAAACGCTAGTGAGCATAAAAAGCCCTTACCTCGGTATCAATCGCCATGACATCGTCAAGGCCTGTAGGAACGGGGAAACGGCCCGAAAACCGATTCAGACCCTCTTCAACCTCATCGAATATAGCCCCAAACGAACAGTCGCCCCTTAAAAACCGAGCCACCATAACCTCATTCGTCGCATTCAAACAAATACTCGCCACAGGGCCGCTGGCAAGAGCCTGGCGGGCAAACTCAAGCGATGGAAAACGCCTGTTGTCGGGAACCTCAAACTGCAGTTCACGTAGTTGACTCCAGTTAAGCGACTCAACGCACGAGTCGATTCGGTCGGGCCACGCCATGGCGTGGGCAATCGGGGTACGCATGTCCGGAGCACCGAGCTGGGCTAGGGTGGAGCCGTCTTTAAACTCAACCATCGAGTGAATAATGCTTTGCGGATGAATCACCACCTCAATCTCCTCGGCAGGCATCGCAAAAAGCCAGTGCGCCTCAATAAGCTCAAGGGCTTTATTCATCATGGTTGCAGAGTCCACCGAAATTTTGGGACCCATCACCCAGTTAGGATGCTTAACAGCCTGCTCGGGCGTAGCCGCGCGAATGGCATCCAGCGACCACTCGCGAAAAGGCCCGCCAGAGGCCGTTAACAAGAGTCGTCGAACCGACTCAGGCCGAGTGAAACAACGGTAGGCAGACCCCAGGCACTGAAAAATTGCGTTGTGCTCACTGTCGATTGGAAGAATACGAGCGCCAGACTGCCTCGCTGCCTCAACAAAAAGCTCTCCCGCACAAACCAGCGCCTCTTTATTGGCAAGCAATACCGACTTGCCTGTGCTCACAGCTGACCATACAGGCACAAGCCCCGCGATACCCACAATGCCGGCGACAACCATATCAACCGACGGATGGGCTGCAAGGGCATTGAGGCCCTGCCTTCCAATAAAAAGCTCCGTTTTTGTCTGGCCGAGTTGTCTGAGTTGCTCAGAAAGACGCTCGCCTGCCGCCTCATCCCTCATACACACCTGGGCAGGCTGAAACTCCTGTATGAGCTTGAGCATGCCTTCCACATCGGAATTGGCACTTGCCGAAAAAAGCTCAAAGTGACCCGGGTGCTGAGCGATAAGGTCGAGCGTGCTTTTTCCTATGGAGCCCGTCGCACCGAGCAGGCAGATACGTTTGACCGTCATAGCCTTGATTCTGCCCATAATTGCGTAAGAACGGTAAACGGCAGAACCACAAGGGCCGCATCAAGGCGATCGTAAAGACCACCATGGCCAGGCAGTAGGTTCCCAGAGTCCTTGACGCCAGCCCTTCGCTTAAGCAAAGACTGAAAGAGGTCCCCCGCCACGCTCAATAAAGTAAATGCTAGAACGGCCATTGCAAGAACAGGATAGCCCCAACGATAGACCGTCGCCCAGTTCCAACCATAGGGTAGCCAGTTTGTAAGGCCAACCAGTACCACCATGTTCAGAAGGACAGCACCCAAGACCCCTTCCCAGGTTTTACCCGGGCTTATCGATGGCGCAA
>JAURCW010000072.1 GCA_030828265.1 Burkholderiales bacterium
CAATAAGGCCGGCAAAGGATCGCGCAAGCTGCAAGGCCTTTTCGGCGGTGGTGTTGGGTCCAGCAAGGATGGCCCCTGCCTGGGCGCCGCCGTCCCTAAGCCTGCGTGTGAGCGCACGGGTATCAAGGCCAGCGATGGCCACGGTACCCGCCGCCTTCAGCGCCTGATCAAGGCTTTGTTCCGAACGAAAGTTAGAGACCACCTGGGGAAGGTCGCGCACCACTAGACCCGCCGCGTGAACCGCGCTTGATTCGTTGTCCTCGTTGTTCCAGCCAGTGTTACCAATGTGCGGGTAGGTCAGCGTGACAATCTGACGGCAATAACTGGGGTCGGTAAGAATTTCTTGATAGCCCGTCATGGCGGTGTTAAAGACAACTTCGCCTACGGTCTGACCTTCAGCACCAATTGAAATGCCATGAAACACGGTGCCGTCGGCAAGGGCAAGAACCGCTGGGGGGAAAACAGATGAACTGGACGCACCACTGCTGGCGGCCAGAAGTTGGCTGACCTGCAAAACATACTCCTTGGAATTTTTGAAATTATACGGGAGGGCTAGAGGACCACCGAAGCCTAAGAGGCGGCTGCGAAGATGGAGATGGTGAGTAGAAAGCCCACCAGCCAAACCAAGGTTCGGACCATCGCCCAGTTGGCCACGTAGGCAAAAATATACGCCAGCCGCGCCACAACAAAACCAACTGCCATCTGGTTCACGCTGTCGGTGGGCCCAAGAATGACGTGGGCCACCACAATAGCGATGGCAAACAATAAAAGCGCCTCCCAGCTATTTTGTTGAGCCGCCACCGCACGGCCCCGAAAGCCCTCTTGTTTGGCAAGCCATTGTCGTGGCTGAGCGTTGTCATAACGCTCGCCGCCGGCCTTGGAAATGCCCGCGCAGACAATGGGAAAAAACATGGTGATAAAAAGGCACCAGAGTGCAGTGGTCATGTCATACCTCGTCGGTCTCGAAAGGCCTGAGCAATGGTGCCCAGGTCCACGTACTCTAGCTCACCCCCTAGAGGAACACCTCGGGCCAGGCGCGTAATGCGCAGCGCGGGGCTACGGTCTTGAGCCGCCAAGACGGTTTCAATAGCATGGGCCGTTGCCTCGCCCTCAGGGGTGAAGTTCGTGGCAATAATCAATTCTTCGAGCTCGGGGTCGAGGCTTCGCTCAAGCAGTTCCGGCAGTCCAATTTGCTTGGGGCCCATGCCATCGAGTGGCGAGAGCCTTCCCTTCAAAACAAAGTAGCGGCCTCGAAAACTTCGGGTCTGCTCCATCACAAGAAGATCGGCGGGCGTCTCCACAACGCAGAGCAATCGGCTGTCCCGGCTTGAATCTTCGCAGGCCGGACAGACAGGCTGCTCCGAAAAGTTATTGCAGCGCTGACAAGGTTGAAGGCCCTGAAGCGACTGCTGCAAGGCATGGCTAAGGGCAGCAGCAGACTCGCGATCGTGCTGAAGCAAGTGCAGCGCAAGCCGTTGGGCCGTCTTCGGGCCGATGCCAGGAAGCCTGGCAAGGGCCGCGGTGAGCGCCTTGAGGCTTGGGGGCATGAAGCCCCCTTCGTAGGCGTCGGCCACAAACGTATGCGTGCGAGCTGCTTAGAGCTTGAAGCCAGGAGGTAAAGGCATGCCCGCCGTGGCCGAGGCCATCTGGTCTTCGGAGACTTTTTCGACCTTGGTCACCGCGTCGTTCAAGGCAGAGACCAAGAGGTCTTGCAGGGTTTCAAGATCGTCGGGGTCGGACGACATGAGTGATGGGTCGATGCTGACAGACCGCACTTGGTGCTTGCCTGTCATGACCAGCTTAACCAGGCCTGAGCCGGCCTGGCCCTCAACCTCGATGCTGCCCAGTGCCTCTTGGGCTTTTTTGATTTTGTCCTGCATCTGCTGGGCCTGACGCATGAGCCCGGCAATCTGACCTTTCATCATGATGAATCTCCTGAGTGGGTGTGGGGGTCTTTCCAGCGAATTGAGCCCGGTACGATCGTGGCATCAAACCGCTCAATAATGGCTTTCACTATGGGGGAGCTGGCAATGGACGCTTCGGCCTGTGCCTGGCGCTGCGCATTGAGTTCAGCCTTTTGCGAGGCGAGGCTTGGCCCCTCGGACTGGCCCACCGAGACCGAAAGCTCGATGTCGGGCCCAAATCGAGTTACCAGGCTTGTGGTGACGCGCTCCACAACCCCCGGTTCGGTCAGCGGTTCCACCGGGACCTCGAACTTCAAGACCGCCCGCCCGGCACGTGGCGAGGCGTCCATTCCCACAAAACGGGACTGAAGCGCAAACTGACGCGACAGACCGGCCAGCGGAAGGGTCTGCGCCACCGCGAGCCAAGACTCCGCTGTGAGTCCTGAGAGCGGCTCGTAATTCGGTGTGCGGGGACTATCAATGCGCAAGGCGGCCGAGGCGCGGGGCGAAGCACTCGCACCGGAGGGGCTAGACGCGTCATCTGAAAAGACTTTGCTTGCAGACCGCGTGGAGGCGCCAGATGACTGAACCGAGGCGCGTAGTTGGGCTGGCGACTGCGACGAGCCCTCTGTAAGGTCGGTAGGTACGAAGGCCACTAGTCGAAGCAGCGTCATCTCTAAGCCGGTCTGCTCGTCAGGGGCATAGGCCAGGTCACGCAGCCCAAGCATGAGAATTTGATACCCCAGCTGCGCCTGCTCGGCGGAAAGAGATGGGCCTGCCTGATGTCCTGCGCCGGCCTCGGCACCTGACTGGCTCGGCCCCAACACTTGCCCCACGTTAATCTCGTGAAAAAGACGGGCAAGGTCTTCAAGAATGGCCTCTGCAGAGACGCCTGCAGCCATGAGCGACTCGGCGGCCTGAAGGCAGTCACGGGCATTGCCAGTGCCGATGGCCTGGGCCATGGCCTCAATGGCCTCTCGGCCTACAAGCCCCAACATCTGGCCCACGGACTCGAGCTGAACACTGCCGCTACCGTAAGCAATGGCCTGGTCGGCAAGTGACAGGCCGTCGCGAACAGAACCCTTGGCTGCACGGGCAAGGGCAAGCACCGCATCGGGCTCGGCCTGAATGCCCTCTTGTGTTAAGACATAGCTGAGATGCCTCTCGAGAAGATCGAGCCTAAGGTTTTTTAGCCCAAACTGCAGGCAACGCGATAAGACCGTGACCGGAATTTTTTGCGGGTCGGTGGTGGCAAGAACAAATTTAACCCGCTCAGGCGGCTCTTCAAGGGTCTTGAGCATGGCGTTAAACGCATGCCCAGTGAGCATGTGGACCTCATCAATAACGTAAACCTTAAAACGCCCTGCAGTTGGAGCAAAACGAGCCTGCTCAAGCAATTGCTGAATTTCAGCCACCGAGCGATTGGAGGCGGCGTCGATTTCCACATAGTCGATAAAACGCCCCGCATCAATTTCTTGGCAGGGCCCACACTGGCCGCAGGGCTCGGCCACAAGGCCCGTCTCGCAGTTCAGGGCTTTGGCAAAGATACGGGCAAGGCTGGTCTTGCCAACGCCCCGTGAACCAGTAAGTAAGTAGGCATGGTGAAGCCTTTGGTTGGCGAGCGCATGCTGCAAGGCCTTCACCACAAAGTCTTGGCCTACCACGCTTGCGAACTGACGCGGCCGCCACTTGCGCGCAAGGGCGATAGGCGCAGTCGGCGCCGCAAAGCTTGGATCGTCCTGAAAAAGACTGCTCACAAGCGGGTCAACGAGGAGAGAAAGCGGTGGTGGATCATGGTGGTCATGGCATCAAGAGAATAAGGGGCGAGCCGTTCCCCCGGCACTCGCAAGGACCCGCTGTGGCTGCTTCGTTCCCGACCTGACCAGGTTCACAGGCTTACAATGCGGGGCGGCCCGCCTTCTCAAGTGTAACCCGGCCCCGCATTGATTCCCTTTTTGCGCGTTTCTGCGCTATATTTCTGCCTCAAGACTCAATTGGTCTTGTCTGCAAGCGATGTTAAACACTTCTGATGTGCAGTGTTTCTGACCCTCAGTTCGTCACCGTCCCTGTAGCCCAAGGTCTGGTTTTCTGATTCGACCCTACCCTTTCTTCCCCATTTTTTAAAAAAATTTGATATGAGTGATCTCGTTAAATCCGTTACCGATACTAGTTTTGATGACGACGTTTTGAAGTCGGACCTTCCCGTTTTGGTGGACTTCTGGGCAGAGTGGTGTGGGCCCTGCAAAATGATTGGCCCCATTGTTGAGGAAATCGCCAAGGAGTACCAAGGGCGCTTGTCGGTGGCCAAGCTCAATGTTGACGAGAACGCTGCCGTTCCCGCCAAGCACGGCATCCGAGGCATTCCAACCCTTATTCTTTTCAAGAATGGTGCTGTGGTCTCCCAAAAGGTGGGCGCTGCTGCGAAATCGCAACTCACTGCCTGGATTGATAGCCAAATTTAAGTTTTTTCTTACATGCCCGAGGCCGGTTACTTCCCGGTCATGGCCCCGGGGCTTCCACCCTTCAAGTTTTGTTGCCGCTAAGCCCCTTTAAAACCCTCTCTTTTTTTATTTACGGTGGTGTCCTTTAACTATGTACCTCTCTGAACTCAAGGCTATGCCGGTCACCCAGCTCGTCGAGCTGGCGATCTCGCTTGAAATTGAAAATGCCAGCCGGCTTCGCAAGCAAGAACTTATGTTTGCCATCCTTAAAAAGAAGGCCAAAACAGGCGAGCAGATTTTTGGTGACGGTGTTCTTGAGGTCCTGCCCGATGGTTTTGGCTTCTTGCGGGCCCCCGAATCCTCTTACCTGGCCAGCACCGACGACATCTATTTGTCGCCCTCGCAGATTCGCCGGTTTAACCTGCACACCGGTGACTCCATTGAGGGCGAGGTGCGGACGCCCAAAGACGGAGAGCGCTACTTTGCACTGGTTAAGGTAGACCGAATCAATCAGCAGCCCCCCGAGGCCTCGAAGAACAAGATTCTTTTTGAGAACCTAACGCCGCTCTTCCCGAATGAGCCTCTGCGCCTTGAGCGTGAGATGAAGGGCGAAGAGAATATTACGGGCCGAATTATCGACATGGTCTCGCCCATTGGAAAAGGTCAGCGTGGTCTACTGGTTGCCTCGCCCAAGAGCGGTAAGACGGTGATGATGCAGCACATTGCCCATGCCATTTCCACCAATCACCCCGAGGTTGTTCTTATTGTTCTACTGATTGATGAGCGCCCCGAGGAAGTCACCGAGATGCAGCGATCGGTTCGTGGTGAGGTGGTTGCATCCACCTTCGATGAACCAGCCACTCGCCATGTTCAGGTTGCTGAGATGGTGATTGAGAAGGCCAAACGGCTTGTCGAGCACAAGAAAGACGTCGTGATTCTGCTTGATTCCATTACTCGACTGGCGCGGGCCTACAACACGGTGGTGCCCACCTCCGGAAAGGTGCTTACGGGTGGTGTTGATGCCAATGCCCTGCATCGACCCAAGCGATTCTTTGGAGCCGCCCGAAATATTGAAGAGGGCGGGTCGCTCACCATTATTGCAACAGCCCTCATTGAAACCGGCTCTCGCATGGATGAGGTAATTTACGAGGAGTTCAAAGGCACGGGGAATATGGAAGTTCACCTTGAGCGCAGGCTCGCCGAGAAACGTGTTTACCCTGCCATTAATATCAATCGATCGGGCACCCGTAAGGAAGAACTGCTTATCAAGCCCGACCTGCTGCAGAAGATTTGGATTCTACGAAAACTGCTTCATGACATGGATGAGATTCAGGCCATGGAGTTCTTACTCGACAAGGTTCGCCAGACGAAGAACAACGCAGAGTTCTTCGACATGATGAAGCGTGGCGGGTAGGTTATACTAGAAAACTTTAGTTTTTTTACAGAAATCTCAGAGAGTTCCGTTTATGAAAGAAGGCATTCACCCCAACTACCGTGAGGTGGTCTTTGTTGACCTCTCCAACGACTTTAGCTTTGTTACCCGCTCGACGGTTTCGACAAAAGAAACCATTAAGTGGAAGGACGGCAAAGAGTATCCCCTTTACAAGCTCGACACCAGCTCGGAGTCGCATCCTTTCTACACCGGCACTCAGAAGATGATGGACACCGCGGGTCGTGTTGAAAAGTTTCGTCAGAAGTTTGGTGCGAAAACAGGTACTGGCGCAGCCAAGAACTAAGTTCTCTCCCCGGTTGGGCGCCATCTAGCCCTCGGCTGGTCCATGGCGCGCTCAAGCCGAACCCTCGAACTCCTCTCGCAGTGGGGGGAGTCTCGCCCTCTACCAGGCCTTGCAGCAAGCTCGGCCACCCCCTTTCCAAAATCTCTATTGGTATGGCTTGCAGCGCTACTAGGCTTCTCAGGCCTATGGCTGCATTCCCCTTGGCAGGGCCCTGATATTGAGGCCATTGCCATGGTGCGTAGCCACCTTGAGGCTTCGCAGTCTCAAGGGGCTGGCTGGCTTAGCGTTCCAAGCCTTGGTCAGTGGGTTATGGCCGAGCAAGGCCCCTTGTTTATCTGGCTGGCGGCTGGTCTGGCACGCGTGTTTAGCCTTGGCTCCGA
>JAURCW010000047.1 GCA_030828265.1 Burkholderiales bacterium
CTCTCGGGTGGTCAGGCTCAGCGGGTCGCCTTGGCAAGGGCTCTTGCCCCCGAGCCGCAGATTATTCTCCTTGACGAACCCTTCTCAAGTCTCGACCCTTCGTTGCGCGCACGTCTGGCTCGCGAGGTACGCGAGATTCTTAAGGCCTCGAAGACCACGGCGATTGTGGTCACACACGATCAGACTGAGGCCTTCACCATGGCTGATCAGTTAGGGGTGATGTTTGAGGGTCGAATTCTGCAATGGGGCAGCCCTTACGCGGTGTATCACGAGCCATGCTCGGTGGACGTTGCCCGATTTATTGGTGAGGGTGCTCTTATCTCGGGACGACAGTACGATCATTCAGTGACCACCCCCCTAGGGAGCCTGCCACTTGCGGCCTGTTGCTGCGGCAAAGAGCACCCAGAAAAACTGGTGCGCGTGCTTCTTCGTCCCGATGATGTGGTCCACGACGACGACAGTAGCTTAAAGGCAAAGGTGGTACAAAAAAACTTCCGTGGGGCCGACTTCCTTTACACGCTGGAGCTACCGAACGGCGAGCGAATCTTGTCGCTTGTTCCAAGTCACCACGATCACCCATTAAACGAGCCCATCGGTATTCGGCTCGAGGCGGACCATGTTGTGACCTTCTCTGAAGAGGAACGACCCCAGGCCTTTAAGCACAACTAGGCCATGAACACCACACGCTTTCGGCTACTGGTCCCCGACGAGAGGAAACCCCGACGTATTGCCGCTACGCTTCATGGCAACGTTGGGGCACAGTCACTGGTCATCGCCTTGCCTGGACTGCTTGAAACCCAGGAGAGTTTCGACGGGCTGATTCACAACATTTGCAGCGAGCACCGTGTGCTCACCTTCGACTGGGTTGGCCGCGGGCAGAGCGACTGGCTTGAGGACTCCTCGCGCTATCGCATGAGCCTCTACCTAAAAGATCTTGGTCTTATCTATTCGTTTGCCCAAGGATTGGTAAGCGGTGCAGGCGAACGCCTTGGAGCGGGTGCTGGAGATCGATCAGAGTTAGGGCCTGGCATCACCATGCTTGGCACGAGTATGGGCGGGCTGGTGGCCCTTGCCTTTGCTGGGATGCGCCCCGAGTTTCTGAGGCGAATCATTCTTAACGATATTGGCAGCCTGCTTCCCTGGACTGGCATTCTCGGTCTTATGACAGGCCTTCACGGCGCCACCAAAACGGCCGGTCTTTTCTCAAACCCACACGATCTTGCGAAAGAGCTGCAGGTGGACCCCCGACTTATTCGGGCGGTTCAAAAGCCCGGACATCTCGACCTCCCCTACGAGGCCACCCTAAGTGGTGTTGATTTCTCAGCGAGCTTTCGGGCGGTCTCGGAACCCATCTTGGTGATGAAGGCGGGCCAGAGTGAGATGGTGGATGACAATGCCCTTTCACAGCTTGGCGAGCGCCAAATTCGCCTGCAGCAGTTTCCAACTGCGTTGCACCCTGTGCCTTATGACGAGGCAAGCTGCAGAGTGATTAAGGAGTTCCTGCAGGCCTAGCAGCAGGTGCTGGGGGTGGCGCTGCTGCTCCTGCCTGAGCAGGCGTGGCGCCTGGTGCACCTGCGGCCATGGCATCCTGTCGTTTGCGGCATTCGCTTAACATTTCCACCTTTTTACCCGCCGCCACCATACCGGCCTGCGCTGCGCAGATGGACGCCAGCTTGTTGTCGATATCCACCATTTGAAGTGCACGATCGTAGGCCTCGACGGTTGAAGGATCGGCCTTGCCCTTCACAATGAGCCGTAGGGCACCAAGCGAGAGGATGCGCTCTGGGGTTTGAGCCTGCTGGGCCCTCAGAATAGTTTCAAGGTCTTGCAGCAGCACGCCGTTGGATAAGGCCTCTTTCACAGCATCAAACTGCTGAGCCTTCTCGATAAGAGAGGCAATAGAAGCCTGCTGACTTTCCGACTCTTTCACCAAGGCATCGAATTTTTGCTGGATCTCTTGAAGCTTCTCAAGCTCAGCCTGGGCCTGGCTTGCCGATGAATATTGCATGAATGCAAAGCCTCCTGCGCCACCCGCAATAAGAACTAGCACCACTACGACAATAATCATCTTCTTCACTTCAAAACTCCTTTGTGGTCAGACACGCCATTGTCCTGCAATTTGTCAAAGGAAATCGGCAGAAAGCGTACAGACTAAAATTTTTATAGCTGCATGGCCTGTGCATACCCCGTCATCTCAAGGTAGCCACGCCCAATGAGTCTGGGCCCATCGTATAACTCAACAGCCCCCTCCCAGTAGACAATGCCTGTTGAAAACCGGCCATCAAATTCTTGATTCGGCATTAAGGGCCGAATCTCAAGGCGACGCTCAGCCGTATGCAAAATCCAGGCGCCGGGGTAGACCGCAAGCGAGTTGGGTGAACGCCACTGGCCCACGGGCTCCCAACGAACCGGAGCCCCTTTGCCAGAGGCCTTTCGACGCCCATCACGGTCGCGCTCATCAAACTCCGTCCAGACCGGCTCACCCATCTTGCTGCGAAGCTGAAAGGCCATCAGGCTTCCCCCATCAAGCAGGTGGATACCAATCCAGTCCCAGCCGACAGCTCCCGGGGGAAGAATGCTGCTGGACCATTCGTGGTCGAACCAGCCAAGACCCTCACTAACCCTTGGCAGGGCTAAGGTCTGGTCTTGGGTCTGGGCTTCCAGCTGCACCCGCATATGCGTGTGGCTGTAGTAGTAGCTTGCGTAGTCTCGGTGGGGCCCCTTCTGTGAAAAGCCGTCGGTCCCGCGCAGGGTTGGAGGACGGCTGGGCTCCAGGGTGAGACGAAGCCGAGTTAGCTCACCCAGTGTGAGCTCGGCCAGGTACTGGCCTGTGGCGAGCCTGCGAAAGGTCCAGCCGTTCAGGCTGAGATCGGTCGTAACTTCCGAATAATGCACACCTGCAACCCCTGCCCTGCCCGCTCGCTCATCGTGGCGGTGAAGACCGCTCGATGGCAAAGAGACAGCCGCATGGGCCAAAAGAAGCTGACGTGGCGCAAACCGGCTTGGGTTTGCCTCACCAATACCGGTTCGGCGACGGAAGAAGGTGAGCTGCAGACCAAAGGCATTCGGACCAAAGGTCTTGCCTTGATCACTGGGGTGACGCATCCAGGCGGTGAGATACCACCACTCCGTGCGAAAGTCGGGATGCGCGCCATGGTCGGCAGGAAACGTGAGGGTACGAGGAACCACTCGTGCGTAGTCACGTCGAGTCTCCAAAGGGGATGGGCCCGTGCTGTTGGACTGAGCAAGGACCCAAGGTGAGCTCGAGAGCCCCGATGCCAACGCAGCAAGGAGGAGGCGGCGTCGACTCACCAGTCCTGCCTTAACTCAAGATGCAAGGCGCGCCCGCCCCTCTGAAGTGAACGATGGGCTGTGAACACAGAGGCGCTGACTGCAAGAAGAACAACCAAAACCATGAAAACAGCAAGCTCCGATAAGGGGATGCTGAGCTCCATAGTCCACTGAAAAGACTGGGGGTTCACCACATGAATAAGAACAAGTCCAATACCTAAACCTAATAGAAGTCCCCAGAGGGCCACCGACCCAATCAGGCCGAGCGATTCCCAGGCCACCATCGCAAGACGCTGACCGGAGGACTGGCCAACCTGTTGCAAAAGCGCGAACTCCTGTCGACGCAAAAGCATCTGTGCCGCACAGCCTGAAATAACAGCGACCAGCGCAACAATAAGTGCTGCAAGCTCCAAGGCGTAGGTAAGCGCAAAACTGCGATCAAAGATCTGTAACGAAAGCTTGCGTAGATCTTGGGTGGATGCGTACCGAAGCTGCGGCCAGAGGCCGGGCTGCTGAAGCATGACATCCACCACGGCAGAAGACTTCGCCTCGGGCGTCAGCCAAATGGACACACCCGTGAGGCTTACGTCTCCGGTGAGCCGTCGGTAATCATCCCGATCAACAATCACCGTGCCATGCTGACGACCGTAGTCACGAATGAGTCCAATAACATAGCCCTGTTGAATGATGGGCCTGCCCTCCGCATTCGAAAGGGGGAGCTCAAAGACGGTACCGACCTGCCAGCCGTAAAGCCGCGTCATGGCCTCGGAGACCCATGCGCCCATAGCGGTAGGCCCTATTGAAGGTGGCGGGGTAGTTGGCTGTATAACAGGGAGCACCGCATCGGGCCGCATGCCGTGAAAGTCGCGTGCAATTAGGGTAACGGCAGGAAGGTCGTCGCGCAGGCGAAGACTGGTTTGCAGGCTGCCATGCACCCTAATGACCTCGGGCATGCCTTTTAGCCCGTTAAGGTCAGTCTCTTGAAGACGCTCATTCGCAGGTAAATCGCGCGTGGAGACGTAGAGGTCTGCGGGAAGCACTTGCTCGAGCCAAGATCCGAGCGAGCTCCGAAAGCTGGTCACCATAATTGCCATGGCGATAGTTAAGGCTACTGCAGCCACAATGCCTGCCCCTATGGCCGTCGAGGCCGCCGGAGCTTGCTGAAGACGCCAGACCGCCATGGTGCCCGAGCTTGACCGATGAAGGCCGAGCCATCGCCCAGCCTGAACACCCGTTCGCACGACATCCGGCACAAGCAGTACCGCGGCAAACAGCAAACAGGCAATACCAAAGTAAGCGGCCAAGGCAAGACCAAGAATGGGCGGTGCAGCCATAGCCGCAAGGCCAATAAGGAAGAGCAAAATGGCAAGCCAACGCTGAGTCGCAGACACCTTGGTTGCCTGCACAGCACCCCAATGCAAGCTACGAATAGGAGACTGCGAGAGCGCTTGCATGCTGGGTCCAAGCCCACTTACGAGGCCAAGTGCCAATGCAAGTAGGAGGAAACCAACAAGGCTCATAGGTGCAAGGCGAAGCTCAGCCGTCTGGCCCGAAAAATAACCCGCACCAAGATCAGCACCCACTGTCTGTAGAAGACCGTTGGCAAGCAGCACACCAAACAACAGCCCAAGCAGACCGCCAAGGCCCGAGATAAGAACGGCCTTCAGAAGAACCGCACTGCGGATGACCCAGGGGCGAGCACCCAGCACGGCAAGCAGAGCAAGCTGCTGCTGCTGACGAAGGGTTGAAAGCCTTACCGCACTATGAATAAGAAAGGCGCCGGTAAGCACGGCCACTAGCGCGAGAACCGAGAGGTTCACTCGGTAGGCCCGGGAGAGGTTATTAAGCTGGCTCTCTTGGTTCTGAGGAGTCAAGAGAATCAGCCCACTGAGGGCGGGGCGTTCCATGGCAAGGGACTGAAGCGCATCGTTGAATGCCTGGATGGACTGGCCTTGGCGCAGGCTGAGGTCGATGCGATCAAGTTGATTCAGTCGACCGAACAGCCTTTGGGCCGTGGCAATGTCCATGACGCCCACCGCTGTCGGATCCGCGTTGGTGAGTCGGCCCGCGATTCGAATCTCAACACGACCAGTCAGTGACTCAAATGAAATGGAATCTTTTGGGTCCTTTCCTAGGCTATCAAGGGCGGCCTGCGAGAGAAACACGGTGTCTTCGTTGAGCAGGTCAAGAAGTCCTGCCTCTTCGGCAGAGGGCAGCAGACTACGCGTTACGGAGGCGGCTCGAAAGAGGTCAATTCCAAGGATGTCAACCTGCCTAATACGCCCTTTCACAACCGGGCTAGCATCCTTTAGACCCAGCCTGTCACGATGAGCAAGGAGCTCATCAAGAACCCGGTCAGAGAATCCCTGTCGGCTGTCATGGCGTGGAAGAAGCTGGGCCTGTGCCTCACCGGCCAATGTCTTCACAGCGCGATTCATCGCCTCCACCGCAGACTGATTCACCAAGTAAATGGACACCGCCAGCGCAAGGCCAAGGGCAATGCTAAGTGTTGCTACGGCCCACTGCCATGGCTGATCTCGAATCGACGCCTTGAGCAGCCAGCCGACAAGTCGCGCCTCGGGAAGCCTCTGCATGCTCGCTTAACTCTGAGCCTAGAGACTGCCCGCAGGCAGACCAGGTTTGGGCATTGGATGCAGGCGCCCCTGCGCGAGCTCGTAGTGCGCATCAAGCTGCTGTGCTGCCTGATGCGAATGCGTCACCATGACCAGTGCGGCACCTGTCTGTCTGCATTGCTGACACAAAAGATTAAGGCTGGATTGCGCCGTGGTCGGGTCAAGATTGCCCGTGGGCTCATCCGCGAGCACAAGCTTAGGCGAATGCGCCAGAGCGCGAGCAATACAGACACGCTGCTGCTGCCCGCCGGAAAGCTCGTCAGGTCGGCCGTTGATTCGCTCTTCAAGGCCAAGACGGCTAAGCCAGTCTTGCGCTGTCAGCCTGGCCGCCTTGAACGACTGACCCGCTAAAAGCAAAGGCACCATGACATTCTGCAAAGCGGTCAGGTGCCCCACCAGGTGAAAGGCCTGGAAGATGAACCCAAGAGTTTTTCGTCGGCAGGCGAGCCTTTCGTTGGTTTGCATACTTGACCAGGAACGGTTCATGAGCACGACCTCACCGCGTTGAGGCGTATCAAGACCCGCCATGAGGTTCAACAAGGTTGACTTTCCCGTACCCGATTCGCCAGTTAGGGCAATTTGATGGCCTGCTTCAAGCGAAAAATGAAGCTCGTTGAACAGGAGTGGCTGTGCCTGATAGCCGTGAGAAAGGCCCTTGATTTCAAGCAGGAGATTGCTGGACAAAATGGCTTACCCAATAGGCGCGTTGTGAATCGTCGATGAAACGATGAATGGTGAAGCCAGCGGGCTCATCAATGACCAAGGCCTCATGCTGGCGGCCGCGGTAGGACAAGGGATAGGCATGGACCGTACTTGGACTCACCACCACTGGAATAGCGGCCAGCTGTGTGACACAGGCTCTGTGAAAATGCCCACAGATAATTCGTTCAACCGTTTTAAAGTCTGCCAATAGGTCATCAAGCTGACGGCGCTCGTCCACAACCATTGAGTCAAAGAGGCTACTGCCGGTAAGAAACGGCAGGTGATGCATCACCAAAACAATGCGGTCATTGGGGTAGTGGCTAAGCGTCTGACGCAGCCATTGCAGCCTTTGCTCGCAAAGACGTCCTTGGTCTTTACCGGGCTCAAGCGTGTCAAGTACAACAAGACGCATAACCTGGCCCTTAAATGTGAAGAGCGGGGCCGAATACTGGTAATGCGTGTTTGACGTGTCGGCAAGCGCACTCGCCTCAAGCGACCCAAAGACCTCGGCAAAGGCATCCCGGGCATCGTGATTGCCTAGGCAAAAAAAGACCGGAAGGTCCTTTGGAAGCAGACTTAAGCCTGCCTTAAGCTCGCGATACTCGTCCACAGAACCGCGATCGACAAGGTCCCCGGTTAGAACAACCGCATCGAACTTTTCCTGTATGCCGTAGGCCTTTTCAATAGCCTTTTTAAGGCCGTCGGCCCCTGAGTCGCCCGTTCTCAATCGTTTTCCCGCAGCCTGCAGGTGGGTATCGGAGAGCTGCAATAGGGAGAATTTGATGTGTTCCATGGGTACTATTATGCGTATGGATTCTTACACCCCCGTCATCATTATTGAAGGTTTTCTCGCCTTCGGCGTGGTCTTGTTGCTTTATTTCCTTCACGTGAGGGAGATGCGCCAGATTAAAGCCAAAAAGGCGAAGCTTGAGGCAGAACAGGCCTTAAGGCTGGACCCGCATGCCGCCGATGCGCCGGGCGTAACCAAAGAGTCTCGTCCCGAAACCAAACAGGCCACCCCCAAAGCCTCTTAGTTTTTTTCACTCAGTGTCGATAGTGTATAAATGCTGATGAATACATTAAAAGCGTTGACGGATAAGGTTTTTGGCTGGCATCAGGCCCTCTTAAGTTTGATGCTTATGGTCCTCCTGGTATCCGGTCTGCAGGCCCAGGTTACCCTGCGAATGGTGGGTGATGACAAAGACCGCAGCCGCCATTACGTGGATATCGATCGGGTTGAAATCAATGGTGATATTCGTGGCTTTTGGCGAACCGTTGACCTACCCCAGCGTGATTTCGTTGGGGCCATGAGCCTTCGGCATCGCCAGGAAATTGACTGCAAGGCAGAAACCATTCGAACCATCGTCACCACCCATCATCAGGGCATTCGTGGCACGGGCCCAATAATTATTACCCTACCCGCTCAAGATCGCGCATTTCAGCCAATCTCTCCCGAAAACATTGACCCACGTGTTGCCACCCTAATCTGCCAGGGCCAGTTTCAACAGCGTGTTCTCAGGACCAAGTCTGCCAAACCGAAGGTTGATGCTGACGGAAACCCCATCCCCGAGGAAGAGGCCAAGTAGCTTAACTCCCAAGGGGGCACTGGGTACGCTGACTAACTTGAGTCTAAAGCGGCAAGCTCTTGCCGCTTTTACTAGAACCTGGCGCGCCAGGTGCGGCAAGATTCCGCCGGTAGCGGCAAGGTTTGTCCATCTTTAGAAACAATGGTTTTTGCCGATTCCAAGACAAA
>JAURCW010000023.1 GCA_030828265.1 Burkholderiales bacterium
AAGCGAGACCTGAAGCTGCCTTACCCCGGCGTTGCCTGCCACAGGCTGCGGTAATTCGGACGACCCCGCAGACCTTAAGTCCATCGATGCTCTCTCTCTTTCAGACTGCGCCAAGCAGATCTCCCCCCTTTAAACGTCATTAAGGCCGCGTTATCTGGACCCGGCTTCCTTCAGTCAAGGGCTGAGTCCCGGCCGCTGTCTGCGATCATAGTCTGCTCCAGGCCAACAAGGCGAGCCCGCCTCAGCTCCTGCTCAATTTGTGCCAGGACCTGGCCCATGGACCCGCGCGTGCTTGTAACAATGCAATTGGCCAGCTGCCTGTAAATGGGGTCGCGCTCAGCATGAAGCTTCTCGAGGGTTGCCTTGGGATCGCTCGATTGGCTAAGCAAAGGACGTGACTGATCCATACGCAAACGCTGCCAGAGCTGCCTTGGATCTGCCTCAAGGTAAATGACAAACCCCTTCGCAATAACCGGCCGATTCTCAGGCCGTATGGGTGCACCCCCACCTGTGGTGACCACCTGCTTCTCGAGTTGCATCACCTGAAGCAGCATTTTGGCCTCTCTACGCCGAAAGCCCTCTTCGCCTTCCAGCTCGAAGATGGTTGCTACCGATGCACCTGAACGCGCCTCGATCTCGTGGTCGGTATCTACAAACTCACGGCCAAGACGCAGAGCGAGCTTGCGGCCAATGGTGGTTTTGCCTGCGCCCATAAGCCCGATAAGGACAATATTGCTTGTGTTTGGCCAAAGCGGTGGTGAATTCATTAGAAGTTCAGTCTAACAGGCGATAATCAAGGTGTGACGCAGAAAATCACCCAAGCACTTGCAATCTTTGCCCTGCTCTTCGTGGCCGCTGTTGCCAGCATCCTGCTGGTTGTCGCGCTTGCAAGCCCTCGCCTTCCGGAGGTCAAAGCACTGGCAGACTACCGCCCCAAGGTGCCACTGCGCGTCATGACAGCCGACGGCGTTTTAATTGGCGAGTTTGGGGAAGAACGTCGAAGTGTTATTCGCGCCGAGCAGGCCCCCGCTGTTCTAGTTAATGCCATTCTTGCCGCCGAAGACGAGCGGTTCTTTGAGCATGTGGGCATCGACCCCTGGGGTATTTTGCGATCAGCCACCACCAATCTCCTCACAGCAAGCAAAGCACAGGGCGCAAGCACCATCACCATGCAGGTCGCCCGCAACTTTTACCTCTCTGCGGAAAAGACCTTCACGCGAAAACTTTTCGAAGTTCTACTGGCCATTGAAATTGAACGTAAGCTTTCAAAGAATCAGATTCTTGAGCTTTATTTGAATCAGATTTTTTTGGGGCGTAGGGCCTACGGCTTTGCGGCAGCCTCTCAAATTTATTTCAACAAACCCGTCCAGCGAGTGAGCCTTGCTGAGGCCGCCATGCTTGCCGGCCTTCCCAAGGCGCCCTCAGCTTTCAACCCCGTGGTCAACCCTCGCAGGGCCAAAGTCCGTCAAGAATACGTGCTTGGCCGAATGCTCAAACTGGGCATGATTACCGAGTCCGAGTTTCGTCGCGCTATTCTTGAAAACATCAAGGTGGTGGGTCGCGCCGATGACTACGCTGTAAACGCGGCCTATCTTGCTGAGATGGTTCGCATTCAAATTTATAACCAGTTCCGAGAAGAGGCCTACAGCAGGGGCCTTACCGTCTTTACTACCGTGCGGTCTTATGAACAGAAGGCTGCTTATGACGCCCTTCGAGCAGGACTTCTAAGCTTCGATCGCAAACTTGGCTGGAGGGGGCCGGAGGCTCGCATTGATCTGCCTCCCGAGGTCGAGGCCCGACAAGATGCCATTGACGATGTTATTAGTGACAGGCCTGACAGCGACCGAATCTTCACCGCTGTTGTGATTGAAGTGGCCAAAGACAAGGTGGTTGTAAGCCGCAGCCAAGGACGCCAATTCAACATCACCGGTAATGGCCTGCAGTTCGCCCGCAAAGGTCTTGAGGCCGATGCCCCACAGAACCTCAAACTACGGCCAGGTGCTGTGGTCCGCATCGGCCTCATGGACAGTGGTGAGTGGGAGATCAGCCAACTGCCCGAGGTCGAAGGCGCCTTCGTTGCCCTACAGGCCGATACGGGTGCTGTACGAGCACTTGTGGGTGGGTTTGACTTTCGGCGCAGCGAGTTCAACAACGTGACGCAGGCCTACCGTCAGCCCGGCTCCACCCTAAAGCCCTTCGTCTATGGGGCAGCCTTAGAGAAAGGCTTTTCCCCAGCCACCCTGATTAACGATGCGCCCGTTAGTTTTGATCCAGGCGAAACCGGCGGGGAGCCCTGGGAGCCTAAGAACTACGACGATCGATATGAAGGAACCCTCACCATGCGTCAGGCCTTGGCTAAATCGAAGAACATGGTCTCCATTCGCATCCTTCACCGAATTGGACCTCGATTTGGTCAGAGCTACCTGAGCCGTTTTGGCTTTGAGGCCGAACGCAATCCGCCCTACCTCACTCTTGCACTGGGTGCCGGGGGTGTCACACCTTTGCAGATGGCCACAGGCTATGCGGCCATTGCCAATGGCGGCTTCCGGGTCACGCCTTACTTTATTGACCGCGTTATCGATGAGTCCGGTAATTTGCTTAGCCAGACGGAGCCCGCCAGGGCAGATCGCGAAGCGCCGCGAATTATTGAGCCCCAAGATGCCTTCATCCTTAACTCTATGCTTCAGGATGTCATTCGAGTGGGTACTGGGCGTAAGGCCTTAAGTCTGGGTCGACCCGACTTGGCTGGAAAGACAGGCACGACCAACGATGCACAGGACGCCTGGTTTGCGGGCTACCAGCGAAACATGGCCGCGCTCGCCTGGGTGGGCTATGACCAGCCCCGCTCTCTTGGGGAGCGCGAGACAGGGGGCGGGCTTGCCCTTCCCATTTGGATGGATTTTATGCGCGAGGCACTTAAGAAAGTGCCTGTCTCAACCCCCGCAATACCTGAGGGCGTGCTGCGTATTAACGGCGAACTTTATTCAGAAAAAAGCGCCCCTGGAGTCGGGGTGTCAAGCCTTGGGCTTGAGGACCCGGTCACCATCGAAGAGCTACTCTTCCAAAAAAGCCAGGCCGGACAGACCGGCAATTGACTGTGCATGACTGAGTAAAACCTGTGGGAAGAGCCCATGCCCCCGGGTATCAAGCCAGTCCTGATGCTCAGGCTGCCAGACAAAATGATGCGCGCCCTGCACGGAAGCGAGCCAGAGCTGTTGTGTGGGTGCCTGGGCATTCAGAATAATTTTTTGGCCTGACTCAAATTCAACCTCAAGCACCGAACCCATTCGCTTGGATTCAAGGTCAAGGTCGTAATGTGCTGACCAATGATCGACCTGAGATTCAACCCACTCGAAGGCTTCTTCAATTTTTTGCAGGTACTGGGTTTCGTTCATACTCATAACTTCAAGGTTACGACAGTTTGATGAGATACGTGCAGATACCCAATCCAAATACCTTCCGGCTGTGTGAATTTTTCCTGCGGGCGTTTGCTTGCCGAGGGCCCAGAGCGCGTGGTCTGATGTTAGGTGTCTTTCTAAGTTCCTCCCTTGCTTTATCGGGCTGTGGGCAAAAGGGGCCCCTGTACATGCCGCGCCCAGAATTTCCTGCACCAGCCACATCGGGGGCAGGTGCTCAGCCAGCGCCCGAAGCGTCACCGGCACCTAAGCCTGTCGGTCCCTTGCAATGACAGCCCCTACGCCTAGGTCGCTGCCCTGGCCTTATGAACAACGTGACGGCTGGCTCTTTTGTCAGGGCGTTCGGCTGGTCGACATTGCCAAAGAATTCGGAACCCCCTGCTATGTCTATTCCGAAGCCGCCATCTTGAAAGCCCACGAGACGCTTGCCTGCCCCGACTCGAAGGCGCGAATGGCACGCATCTGTTATGCCGTGAAGGCCAACTCCAATCTGGCCATCCTAAGACTGCTTGCCAAGGCAGGCGCAGGTTTCGATATCGTCTCAGGTGGTGAGCTGCAAAGAGTCCTGGCCGCGGGGGGTGCCGCGCCTCGTGTTGTATTTTCGGGCGTTGGGAAGTCGAAGCAGGAGCTGCGATTGGCGCTCGAGCAGACCGTGGGCTGCATTAATGTAGAAAGCCTTGCCGAGCTGCAACAGCTTGAAACAGTGGCAGAAGACCTGGGGCTCACCGCGCCTATCTCGATTCGTGTGAATCCCGACATCGACGCAAAGACGCACCCCTACATTTCCACGGGGCTCAAAGAGAATAAGTTCGGGCTTGGTCTTAACGATGCGCTTGAAGCCTACAAGCGCGCACAAAAAAGCAGGCACCTTCGTATCGTTGGTGTGGATTGCCATATCGGCTCGCAGATCACCAGCCTTCAGCCTTTTCAGGACGCCACAAAACGCTTGCTTGCCTTTGTCACCGAGCTTCATCATCTTGGGATTTCCCTTGCGCATATTGATCTCGGTGGTGGACTCGGAATTTGTTACAAAGATGAGCAGCCCCCGTCAGCCGAAGAGCTTAAAAATCAGGGGCTGCAGATGGTGGCCGATTGGGCAGCCACAACCGGCTGCCAAAGCCCTGAGGTGGTCTTTGAGATGGGTCGCTCCATTGTGGGGGCATCCGGTCTTTTATTAAGCCAAGTGCTTTTGCTCAAGCCATCAAGCGACCCCACTGCAAAAAACTTCGCCATCGTGGACGCCGCCATGAACGACCTTATGCGACCAAGCCTCTACCAGGCCTGGCACGACCTTGTGTTGTTGCACCCTCGCCAGTCGGTCGCCCGGGCTCAGACCTGGGATGTGGTGGGCCCCGTGTGCGAGACGGGTGATTGGCTCGCTCGGGAACGCAGCCTAGAACTGTCGGAAGGCGACCTACTGGCCTTTGCGTCTGCCGGCGCCTACGGCAGCACCATGGGTTCGAATTACAACAGCCGCGCACGTCCGCCAGAGGTTCTCATTCGATCCGATGGGTCCGTAAACCTTATTCGGCGAAGAGAAACCTTTCAGGAACTTATCGAGCTTGAGAAAATCCCCCAAGACTTGTGGTCTTGAATGGCTGCCAACGCGGTGAACTACTTACTAAGATCGACTCGCCTTAAACTTTAAAAGCCAAGCTGCAAGGGCAACTAAGCCGAAAGCCATTGGTTCAATAAAATCGTTCTTGCCCGCCTTGTGAAGTACGTAGTGAAGAATAGATAAAGCAACGATAAGGCCAATCAGCCTGTGAAGCTGCTTCCACCTCGGCCCTAGCTTTATCATGCTTAGCCGGTTCGAGGTAAGGCCAAGCGCAAGCATAAGTAGAAGCGCCACCGTGCCCACGGTCACAAAGGGCCGGCGAAAGAAGTCGACCACCACCTGCCAGGTGTCTTGATCTTGCTCGAAGAGCCAATAGGCAAGAAGATGCAGCACCGCATAGCCAAGGTTCCAATGGCCCACTGCGCGGCGCACCGAAACAAGACCAAAGGGTTTGGCTTTGTAACCGAGTTGGCTGGCCAAGCCCTGCCATAGCCGCTCCATTGGCGTCATGGCGTAAGCAAAGAGAAGCAGGACGAGACTTGCTTGACCAAGGCCACGAATGATGGCCTCTTGAGGGTTGGCGCCCAGATCGACCAGCCCAAGCACTACAAGACTGCCAAGCACCAAGGGCAGAGCGGCCCAGGTCTGAATACTTGGGGACAACAAGCTAGTAGTACCTTCGAAGGTCCATGCCCGTGTAAAGAGATGCAACCTGCTCAGCGTAGCCGTTGAACATTAAGGTGGGTCGACGGGGTGCAAACAGGCCTCCCTCCCCAATGCGTCGCTCGGTGGCCTGCGACCATCGGCGGTGGGGCACCTCGGGGTTTACGTTCGAGTAAAAACCGTACTCGTGGGCAGCCGCTTTTTGCCAGCTTATAGTTGGCTGCCGTTCAACGAAGTTGATGGACACGATTGACTTTGCGCTTTTGAAGCCATACTTCCATGGCACAACAAGTCGAATGGGCGCGCCATTCTGGGCCGCCAAGGTCTTCCCGTAGGCTCCAACAGCAAGCAGGGTGAGGTCGTGAGCGGCCTCATCCATCCGCAGTCCTTCTCGGTATGGCCATTGCAGAACATCCGATCGAAGTCCCGGCATCTGCTTCTCATCGGCCAGACTTACAAGCTGAAGGTACTTCGCGGAGCCAAGTGGCTGAACGCGCTTTATAAGGGCGTTCAGAGGAATGCCCAGCCACGGGACAACCATCGACCAGCCCTCCACACAACGCAGCCGGTAGACCCGCTCCTCCACCGCGGCAAGCTTAAGAAGTTCCTGCATATCAAAGATCTGCGGTTTGGCGACAAGGCCCTCGACGCGCAGGGTCCATGGATCGACAAGAAGGCGCGACGGGGCCTTCTCGGCAGGGTCGGATTTGTCCGTTCCAAACTCATAGAAATTGTTGTAGCTAAGAAAATGATGCTCCTCGGTGGGCTTATCCATCACCCTCCAAGAACTTGGCTGAGCACCAAGTGGCCTTGGCACCGCAAGCGAGGCGGCCGAACCCACTGATGGCATGGACCCAAGCCCTAAAGCTATTCCTGGAGTGGAAAGCAGCGTGCCCGTTATACGACGCCTATTGGAAAAAAAAGCCTCGGGTGTTATCTCCGAGGCCTTCGGTACGGATGGACCTGCAGCAGACTTAAAGCTGCCCATAGGAATGCAGACCCGAGAGGAACATATTGACGCCAAGAAAAGCAAAACCAGTAATAAGTAGGCCAATTAAGGACCAGTAGGCTGCGAACTGACCTCGAAGCCCCTTCACCATCCGAAGATGCAACCAGGCGGCGTAGTTCAGCCAGACGATCAGTGCCCAGGTTTCCTTGGGGTCCCACTGCCAGTAGGTTCCCCAGGCCTCGGCCGCCCACAAAGCTCCCAGAATGGTGGCAACGGTAAAGAAGGCAAAACCAATCGCGATGGCGCGGTACATGACATCGTCAAGCACTTCGAGGCTTGGCAACTTCTCGGAGATGCGGCGACGAAAGACGATGACGGCACCAACAAAAACTGCCGAAACCCCAAAGTAAAGCGCCCAATAGTCGGGCATTCCCGACTGACGGAAGACAAGGGGTTCTGCGCAAAGCAAGATGCCGAGAATAAACAGCGGAATAAACGACTTCAGGGAGGTCTCTTCAGCCTTGGACTTGATTAGGTAAGCAAAACCGACCATGGCAGCAATGGAGAAGGTACCGTAACCAACGAAATTGGCAGGTACGTGTATTTTCATCCACCAAGACTGCAAGGCTGGCACGAGAGGCTGTATTTCATGGGCAGAGCGCGTTGCCGAGTACCACAACAAAAAGCCGACTGCAGCAACGACAATTAGAGAAACAAAGCCCCCTAGGGCACGCGTCTGATACCGACGCTCGTAGTACAAATAAAACATGGACGTAATCACGGAAAACAAAATAAACACTTCGTAGAGATTACTGACCGGAATGTAACCAACATCGGGTGAAATAAGGTAGGACTCGTACCAGCGCACAAGCAGGCCTACAAAACCCATAACGCAGGCGGACCATGCTGTTACGGACCCCATCCAAAGGGCGGTCTGACCCCTCGAGAATGTTCCGATCCAGTACATCACCGAAGAGAACAGAAACAGGACGGACATCCATAAAATGGCAGACTGCGACGCCAAGAAATACTTCAGCAAGAACTTTTCTTCTGCGCCTTGTGATGTTCCGCCGTAGGTGGCAATGCCAATAAGGGCCAGAACCGCGCAGCCCAGGAAGTAGGGGCGTAGGGCCGGCCAGAGCCAGCCAAGGAAGGTAATGGATGGCACACAGGCCCAGAGAATAACCGTCTCATAGATGTCCATGGACGCCCCGTACTGCTGACTTACATAGCCCGCACCCAGCGCGAGAACAAAAATGAACCCGAAATCAAGGAGTCCCAGTCGTCCGCGCCCCACGGCGTGGACCGACGGCATGGCCAGTTCGGGGGTTGATGCTGTATTGGCCGTTGCAGTGTTCATTTCATTCTCCCGCAGTTACGCCTTTGCTAATGAGGCTTGATGGAGGCACGAAGCTCCTGAAATTCGCGATCAAAGTCAAGCGAATGGCGTGTCGTTGAGGCTGCCACACGCACCGAATCAACCTGACCTGACCCATTGATACCACGCCACACCCAGACACGACGCTCTGGGATGTAGAGCATGGCGAAAATCCCGATGATTAGCAAGAAACAGCCCAGATAGACAGTGGTCTTTCCCGGTGAGCGTGTAACCTGAAAAACGGAGGCCTGGACCTGTTCAAAGTTATCGAGCATCACCAGAAGCGGCGCTCCGAAGATCTGGCTGTCGCTGTAGGCATTGAGTGCACGCTGAGTGAAATTAAGCGTGGTGTCATTCTGTTCAAGCCTTGGCAGGCCATCGTTAAGACGGGCAAGTTGCCAGACCTCCCAGAAGGCAGAGGTGAGCATACGCACAACGACATCGGCAGCCCTGTCCCGCTCAGCCTCGGGTACGGTCTGTTCTAAAAGGTCTGCTAAGCCCTGAAGACCGCCCTCGGCGACGGCATCAAGTGACCGCTGTGCGCTGCTTGCCAGGGCTGATGCAAGATTGTCTGGGGCAGAGCGCTGGGCAAAGATCTCGGCTGCTTTCTGTCGTACCTCGGGGCTCGCCATGGCCTCACGAAGCCTCATGTACTCAGTGAGTGACCTATTCTCATCAGCGGGGATACGAAGATAACGAAAGCTTTCGTCCGGGCTACCCCGAACCCCAATAAGGAAGACCGGGGTTCCATCAAGATCAACCGGTAGCATGTAGCTGTGAAATTCTTTGGCCTGACCGGCTGTATCGCGAAGCTTATAGTTGAAGCTTGGGCCAACATTACGCAGATTCTCCTTCGTAGATAGGCTGACGGCAGGCGATAAAACGGTAGCCACATGTTTCTTGAAGGGGTCCTCAATGGGTGGCTGATCGTTAATGTTTTCGACATTGATAGCCTTAAATCCCGACACCTCCAGGGCAAGCGTCTGGTTCTGGCTTCGCAGTGGTAAAGACTGGCCTACTGCAAGCTCGATAGGAAGCCTCTGGCGGGCGGGTCCGGTGAGCGGGTGTGCGATGAGTTTGAGTTTCGAGCCACCATCGTCGAAGCTGGACTGATAAATTGCAATACCCCGATGGATCAGGGGCTTATTGACCTCGATGGTGGTCTCTCTCACCGTTCCATCCAGCTTGTCTTTAAGAACAACATCGCTGGCAAAGAGCTTGGGCATGCCCGTGCTGTAGTACTCAACCCGGAAGGCCTTAAGGGTAAGTTCAAAGGGCAGGTCGAGCAAAAAGGCACCGCCGGGTTGATTGATCACGGCCAGGTCGGAGGTCTGACCCTCAGGGATTAAGAGGTTTGCACGGTAAGTAGGCGTGGCCTGAGGCATCTTGGCAGAAGCGGGCAGATCCTCGATCGTTGCGACCTCAGCCAGATTGACGGGCGCCTTTTGCCACCACCACGCTGCAAGACGCGTCGGAATCTCACTATCGAGCAACCCGCCAAGCGAGATCACAACAATGGCAAGGTGAGCCGCGATATAGCCAAGCCGATTGGAACCCCCTTTTTTTCCCACAACGACTGGCAGACTGCTGTCCTGAGAAGAACTCGTCTTAATGGCATAACCGTGTGACTTAAGCCAGTCGGTGGCGTGTTGAACGGTTAGAAGGGCCTGTGCCTCGTTTTCTACCGGATTCTCGTGACGATGACGGAAAGCAATAAAAGCTCGGTCACGAACGTGCAGCGGCCAGGATCGAGCCTCCCGCACCATTTTGGGTGTATTACGAATGAGACAGAGAGTCGTTGAAATAAGCATGAGCGCCATGAAAACCAGAAACCACGGCGCGTTGTACACACGAAAAACATCGAATGCACCAAAGACCTCTGCCCAAAAGGCACCAAACTGGTTAACGTAGTTAATGTCGGGGGAGGCCTGCGGAACGATTGTGCCAATGGCACTTGCAATGCAGAGAACCGACAATGCAGAAATTGCAAAACGCATCGAACTGAGAAGCTCAATGGTTTCGCGAACCCAGGCAGACCCGTGCCTGAGTTCTATACCGCCGGTTGAAGGCTTATCGGAGTCCTGCAAGATACTCTGCCACGGCCTTCATGTCGCCCTCGTTCATACCTTTGGCAATTGACATCATCTGGGAGCTGTTCGCCCGCTCACCCGACTTAAATGCTGCCAAGGTTGCTGCCGTGTAATCGGCATGTTGGCCAGAGAGCCTTGGGTACTGCGCAGGAATGCCGTTGCCGTTGGGGCCATGGCAGCCTGCGCAAGCGGGAACACCCGTTGAGGGAATGCCTGCTCGATAGATACGCTGACCCCTCTCAATAATGTCTTTGTCCTTGGAATACGAAGGCTTAATGGCCTGCGCAGCATAAAAGGCCGCCACGTTACGAATGTCGTCTTCAGACAATGCTGTGGCGAAGACCCCCATGACAGCATTAGCGCGTTCTGCGCCATCTGCGCCAGGCTTCACCTTGAAGTTGTGAAGCTGCTTAGCCAGATAACCCGCATGTTGTCTAGCCAGAATGGGGTAGATTGAAATGACGCTGTTGCCATCGGCTGCGTGGCAGGCGACACAAGCAGCTGCGGCAATGGCCTGGCCCTTGGCTAGGTCAGCCACGGCGACCTTTTCCGGCGCTGCCGCCTGCAGAGCAGTCGTTGAAAGCGAGACCGCAGCAAAGGCCATTGCAAAAAAAGCTGCCTGAATGGTTCTTGAGGCCTTGGCCGCGAGCTTACTTGAGTCGGCAAAGATGGGACTTGAGACGGTGATGAGACGGCAAGTGGATGCTTGTGTAATCATGGTTTCAATAGCCTTTAACCTTGTGGTCACTTAAATGACTCGTATGAGAGTTCGTAAACTGCTAAGTGGTTCAATATGAGATGTCTAGTTTAGTGCAAACCCGCAGTCCGAATGCCCCTAGCCCCCCCCCCGCCGAGGCGGACTGGCTCCCCCTTCGGCTTTCCGCCATTGAGTTC